>JBIIAR010000036.1:0-11676 GCA_044239765.1 Microbacteriaceae bacterium | reverse complement strand
CCGCTAAGGGTGAGGGCGGCCAGCAGGATGGCGGTCACGGTGAGGGTCTTGGGCGCGTGCATGGTGCTCCGATCAGGGCGGGGGATTGGCTTCGGGTCGGTTGCTCTCAGGCTATCGGCGAACCACCAGCTCCAGGCGTATTTAGGAGCCCAGCGTAGAGATCAGGCGCTGAAAGCTCTCGAGTCGCTGCGCTCCGTGCTCGCCGAGCCTGCCCTCGGCGACGCCCTCGATGATCGCGCAGTCGGGCGCGTCGGGCAGATGCGTGCAGCCGCGCGGGCACTGCTCGGCGAGGGCCGCGAGGTCGGTGAAGCTGCGCAGGATGTTCGAGGGGTCGATGTGACCGAGGCCGAAGGAGCGCACGCCGGGCGTGTCGACGATCCACCCGCTGCCGATGCGCAGGCTGACGGTGCTCGACGACGTGTGGCGGCCCCGGCCGGTGACGTCGTTGACGCGGCCGACGGCGCGGTTGGCGTCGGGCACGAGCGCGTTGACGAGAGTGGACTTGCCGACGCCCGAGTGACCGACCGCGACCGTGGTGTGGCCCTGCAGGCGCTCGGTGATGAAGTCGACGGGGAAGTCGTCGCTGCGGCTCTCGATCACCTCGAGGTCGAGCCCGGCGAAGCTCGACAGAAACTCTGCCGGATCCTGCAGGTCGGTCTTCGTGATGCAGAGGATGGGGCGGATTCCCGCGTCGAAGGCGGCCACGAGGTAGCGGTCGACCAGGCGGGTTCGGGGCTCGGGGTTGGCCGCGGCGACGACGATGAGCATCTGGTCGGCGTTGGCGACGATGATGCGCTCGACGGCATCCGTGTCGTCCGCACTGCGGCGCAGCAGTGACGTGCGCTCCTGCACGCGGATGATGCGCGCGAGGCTGCCCTCGGCGCCGCTGCGGTCGCCGACGAGGTCGACCCAGTCGCCGGTGACGACGGAGTACTTGCCGAGGTCGCGCGACTTGGTCGCGATCAGCTGGCGCTCCTGCGGCGTGTTCTCGTCGACCCACACGCCGTAGCGACCGCGGTCGACGCTGAACACCCGCCCGGCGATGGCGTCCTTGTACTCCGGTCGGGTCTTCGTGCGGGGCTTGTTGGCCTTGGGGTTGGGGCGCTGCCTGATGTCGGCCTCGTCGTACTCCTCGTACGCCTCGGCCTGGTCGGGCGGCAGCCAGCTCACGCCAGCAGCTCCGTCCACAGCTCGACGAACTGGGGGAGGGTCTTCGCGGTCGTCGCCACGTCGTCGACGAGCACGCCCGGCACCCGCAAGCCGATGACGGCGCCGGCCGTGGCCATGCGGTGGTCGGCGTAGGCCTTCCACGGCCCACCAGACAGCGGTGCAGGGCGGATGATGAGGCCGTCGGCCGTCTCGGTCACGTCGCCGCCCAGGCCGTTGATCTCCGCCGCCAGGGCCGCGAGGCGGTCGGTCTCGTGGCCCCGCAGGTGGGCGATCCCGGTCAGCACCGTCTCGCTGTCGGCGAGGGCGGCGATAGCGGCGATGGTGGGGGCGAGCTCGCTCGCGTTGTCGAGGGTGATGCCGTGGATCTCGCCGGTGCCGGTGACGGTGAGCGCGCCGTCGGCAAGGGTCGCCGTGCCGCCCATTCGGTCAAGGATTCCGATCAGCTCCGCGCCGACCTGCGTCGTCGAGGCAGGCCAGCCCGTGATCGTCACCGAGCCGCCCGCGACGAGCGCAGCGCCGAGAAACGGCCCGGCGTTCGACAGGTCGGGCTCGATGTCGACCTCGATGCCGGCGATGGGAGTGTGGGGCACGACCCAGACCCCGGACTCCGGGCGCTCGACCGTGACGCCGCGTGCGGCGAGGCAGGCGATCGTCATGTCGATGTGGGCGAGGGAGGGCACCGCTGCTCCGACATGGCGCAGGGTGAGGCCCTGCTCGAACCGGGGCGCCGCAAGCAGCAGGCCGGAGACGAACTGGCTGCTGGCGGAGGCGTCGATCTCGATGGTTCCGCCGGCGATCTGGCCGGTGCCGAAGAGGGAGAAGGGCAGGGTGCCGCGGCCGTCATCCGTCACGTCCACACCGAGGGCACGCAAGGAGTCGATGGTCGTGCGCATGGGGCGGGTGCGCGCGTGGCTGTCACCGTCGAAGCCCACCGGGCCGAGGGCGAGAGCGGCGACCGGCGGCAGAAAGCGCATCACGGTGCCGGCGAGGCCGCAGTCGATGCTGGCGCTGCCGACGAGCTCGCCCGGGGTGATGAGCAGGTCGGGTCCGTAGGCGCCCTGACCGGGCACCTCCTCGATGCGCACGCCGAGGGAGCGCAGCGCCTCGATCATCAGCGCCGTGTCGCGGGAGTGCAGCGGGGAACGCAGCAGCGACGGGCCGTCGGCGAGGGCGCTGAGCACCAGCTCGCGGTTCGTCAGGCTCTTCGACCCGGGCAGCTGCAGGGTCGCCGAGAGCGGGCCGGTGGCCGTCGGGGCGGGCCACGGGCCGGGTGTGGTCAGATCGGTGCCCTGATTGTCGCCGTAGGGGTCGAAATCGGGCTTGGAATACTCGAATACCTGCATCGGTTACCAGAGTATCGGCTGCTCAAGCCGCGACCGGAAGACACCACTGATGCCAGTGCTCGAAGCGCCCGCGATACGCGGCGACGTACACTCATTTCTGATGACTACGGATGAGGCAGCAACCCCCGACAAGGGCGCAGACACCCGCGCGCTTTTCGAGCAGCAGGCGCTGCAGTACATGGACCAGCTCTACGCCGCGGCGATGCGCATGACGCGCAACCCGGCGGATGCCGCCGACCTCGTGCAGGAGACCTACGTCAAGGCCTACCAGGCCTTCGGCCAGTTTCAGCAGGGCACCAACCTCAAGGCCTGGCTGTACCGCATCCAGACCAACACCTTCATCAACATCTACCGTAAGAACCAGCGCAACCCCTACCAGGGCACCATCGACGACCTCGAGGACTGGCAGCTGGGTGGCGCGGAGTCGATGACGCAGTCGACCTCCACGCGCTCTGCAGAGGCCGAGGCGATCGACCACCTGCCCGACAGCGCCGTCAAGGACGCGCTGCAGGCGGTGCCAGAGGACTTTCGCATGGCCGTCTACTACGCCGATGTCGAGGGCTTCTCGTACCAGGAGATCGCGGACATCATGAAAACACCCGTTGGCACCGTCATGAGCCGCCTGCACCGCGGTCGACGGATGCTGCGGGACCTTCTAGCTGACTACGCACGCGATCGCGGGATCGCCGTGCCTTCCACTACGGGAGCGAAGAAATGACCGACTGCGGTTGCGACAAGGCCAAGGCTGAGCTCGAGGAGTTTCTGCACCGCGAGCTCAGCGACAAGGATGCCGCTGACGTCGCCGAGCACATGGCGAACTGCGAGGACTGCTCTCACGAGCACCTCGTGGGCCTTACCCTGACCCAGAAGGTGCGCCAGGCCTGCCAGGAGCAGGCGCCGAGAGACCTACGCGATCGGGTGCTCAACGCGTTGAGCTGATCTCGTTACGAAAAAGGCCCCGCCGAAGCGGGGCCTTTTCTGTCTCTGCTAGAGCGAGAGCGCCTTGGCGATCAGGTCGACCTGCTCCTGCGAGCTGCGCTTGTTCGACCCTGTCGCGGGCGAGGCCGAGGCGGGGCGCGAGGCGACCTTGAGGGTGCGACCCTCGAGCTGCTTCGCGAGCTCGAGGCACATGAACGGCCACGCGCCCTGGTTCTCTGGCTCGTCCTGCGTCCAGATGAGGTCGGCGTTGGGGTACTGGCGCAGCACCGTGTTGATCTCGGCGACGGGCAGCGGGTAGAACTGCTCCATGCGCACCACGGCGACATCCTTCGCCTCGCGCTTGTCGACCTCGGCGATGATGTCGTAGTAGATCTTGCCGGAGGTCAGCACGACGCGCTTGACGGCACTCTTGTCGGCGACGCGGGTGTCGTCGATGACCGGCTCGAACTGTCCGCTCGTGAAGTCCGCGACCTCGCTCGTCGCGCCACGCAGGCGCAGCATGGCCTTCGGGGTGAAGACGATCAGCGGGCGACGCGGTCGGCTGTAGGCCTGGCGTCGCAGCAGGTGGAAGTACGAGGCCGGCGTCGACGGGCGTGCGACGGTCATGTTGTCTTCAGCGCACAGCTGCAGGTAGCGCTCGATGCGCGCGGAGGAGTGGTCGGGCCCCTGGCCCTCGTAGCCGTGCGGCAGCAGCAGAACGACACCGGAGTGCTGTCCCCACTTCTGCTCAGCACTCGAGATGAACTCGTCGACGACGGTCTGGGCACCGTTGGCGAAGTCGCCGAACTGGGCCTCCCAGAGCACGAGCGCCTCGGTGTTCTCGACCGAGTAGCCGTACTCGAAGCCCATGGCCGCGTACTCGCTCAGCAGCGAGTCGTAGATCCAGAGCTTGGCCTGGCTCTCGCTGAGGTTGGCGAGCGGCAGCCACTCCTGACCGTTCTGGCGGTCGTGCAGCACAGCGTGTCGCTGCACGAAGGTGCCGCGGCGGGTGTCCTGGCCGACCATGCGCACCTGGGTGCCGTCGGCGAGAAGGGAGCCGAGGGCGAGAAGCTCGCCGAAGCCCCAGTCGATGCCGCCGCTGCGGCTCATCTCGACGCGCTTCTTCAGCAGGGCCTGCAGTTTCGGGTGCACGGTGAAGCCGCTCGGCGGGTTGTCGTGCGCGTCGCCGATGAGCTGGATCACGGACTCGGGCACAGCGGTCGCCCGCGGCTCGACCTCGGTCTCGTCGACCGGGTGGTCGGTCGCGGCGATGCTGTTTCCGGCATCCTCGGTGATGATCACGGGGATCGATGACGTCTGCGCGGCGTGCGTCTCGGCGAAGGCCTGCTCCAGGCGGGCCTGGAAGTCGGCGTGCGCTCCCTCGTACTCCTCCTCGGTGATGTCACCGCGGCCGACGAGGGCCTCGGTGTACAGCGTGCGAACGCTGCGCTTCGCCTCGATGAGGTTGTACATGAGCGGCTGGGTCATCGAGGGGTCGTCGCCCTCGTTGTGGCCGCGGCGGCGGTAGCAGACGAGGTCGATGACGACATCGCGCTTGAACTGCTGGCGGTAGTCGAAGGCGAGCTCCGCCACGCGCACGACGGCTTCGGGGTCGTCGCCGTTCACATGGAAGATCGGGGCCTGAATGGTCTTGGCGACATCCGTCGAGTACTGCGACGTGCGTCCCTCACCGGGAGGGGTCGTGAAGCCGACCTGGTTGTTGACCACAACGTGCACGGTGCCGCCGGTGCGGTAGGCGCGCAGCTGCGACATCTGCAGGATCTCGACGACGATGCCCTGACCGGCCATGGCCGCGTCACCGTGCACCATGATCGGCAGCACTCGGAACGAACCGACCGGACCGCGGTCCTGCTTCGCGCGCACGATGCCTTCGAGAACCCCGTCGACAGCCTCGAGGTGCGAGGGGTTCGCGGCGAGGTACACGGGAATGGTCGAGCCGTCAGCGGCGGTGAAGGTGCCCTTCGTGCCGAGGTGGTACTTCACGTCGCCCGAGCCCTGCACCGTCTTCGGGTCCTGGGTTCCCTCGAACTCGCGGAAGATCTGTCCGTAGGTCTTGCCGGCGATGTTGGTGAGAACGTTGAGGCGTCCGCGGTGGGCCATGCCGATCGCGGCCTCCTCGAGGCCCTCCTCGGCGGCGCGCTGCAGCACGGCGTCGAGCGCGACGATCGTCGACTCTCCGCCCTCGAGGCTGAAGCGCTTCTGGCCGACGTACTTGGTCTGCAGGAAGGTCTCGAAGGCCTCGCCCTCGTTGAGCTTGCCGAGAATGCGCATCTGCTCGTCGTGGGTGGGCTTGGTGTAGGGCTTCTCGACGTGGTCCTGGATCCACTTGCGCTGCACCGGATCCTGAATGTGCATGTACTCGATGCCGATGGTGCGGCAGTACGAGTCGCGCAGCACGCCGAGGATCTCGCGCAGCAGCGCCGCGCGCTTGCCGGCGAAGCCGCCAACGACGAACTCGCGGTCGAGGTCCCAGAAGGTGAGCCCGTGGCTCGAGATGTCGAGGTCGGGGTGCGAGCGCTGGCGGTACTCGAGCGGGTCGACATCGGCCATGAGGTGGCCGCGAACGCGGAAGGCGTTGATGAGCTCCTGCACGCGCGACGTCTTGCTGACATTGTCGGCCAGGTCGACGCTGATGTCGGCGGCCCAGTGAATCGGGTCGTAGGGCAGACGCAGTGCCTCGAAGATGCCCTCGTAGAAGCCGTTCTGGCCGATGAGGCGCTCGTGGATCTTCTTGAGGAACTCGCCAGAGCCCGCACCCTGGATGACCCGGTGGTCGTAGGTGCTGGTCAGCGTGATCGTCTTGCCGATACCGAGCTCGGCGAGGGTCTTCGGGCTGGCGCCCTGAAACTCTGCCGGGTACTCGAGGGCGCCGGCTCCGACGATGGTTCCCGCGCCGCGCATGAGGCGGGGCACCGAGTGCTCGGTGCCGATGCCGCCCGGGTTGGTCAACGAGATGGTGTTGCCGGCGTAGTCCGCGCCGGTGAGCTTGTTGGCGCGGCCGCGGGCGACGACGTCCTCGTAGGCGATGAGGAACTCGGCGAAGGTCATGGTCTCGCAGCGCTTGATGCCAGGCACGACGAGCGAGCGGGAGCCGTCGGGCTTGGGGATGTCGATGGCGATGCCGAGGTTGATGTGCGCCGGAGTGACGACCGAGGGCTTGCCGTCGGGCTCGTCGTAGAAGACGTTCTGGCTCGGGAACTCCTTGAGCGTCTGCACGATGGCCCACGCGATGAGGTGCGTGAACGACACCTTGCCGCCGCGGGCGCGCTTGAGGTGGTTGTTGATGACGATGCGGTTGTCGATCATCAGCTTCGCGGGGATCGTGCGAACGCTGGTCGCGGTCGGAACCGTGAGCGAGGCATCCATGTTGGCCGCGAGGGCCTTGGAGGCGCCTTTGAGCGCGGCCGTCTCGTCCTGCGGCTCGGCCGCCTCGGCCGTCTCAGCTACCGGGGTCGCGGCGGTGGTGGGAGCCTCCGCCGGGATCGGCTGCGGCTTCGCCTGCACCGAGGTGGTGCGCGCGACCGGGATCGAGCCGGTCTGCGGTGCGGCGGCCGGTGCCACGGTCTCGGGGGTGATCACCGGAAGCACCGCGGTCGGCGTCGGGTCGGTGACCGGGGCCTTGTAGTTCTCGAGAATCGGCCACCACGATCGGTCGACGGACTCCTTGTCGACCTTGTAGCGCTCGTACATCTCGTCTACGAGCCATTCGTTGGCTCCGAACTCGCCAGCGGCGCCGTCTTCTGGCACCAATCCGGTCACTTGGCTCGACACAGCCGACCGCCCACTTTCCGTATCACTCTGTTCGTCACGGGGGCACGACAGTCTCCGTCGCGCCGCGTACAAGCGTAACCGCATTGGCTGTGTGCCGTGTGCCCAGAGATGGGGTGGTCTAGCGTTAAATTCATGGAGTTCTACGAGACAGCACCGACCCACGACCTCACCTATTCCGACGTGTTCCTCGTGCCGAGCCACTCCGAGGTGTCGAGCCGCCTCGCGGTCGATCTCGCCCCCGGCGACGGCACCGGGGCGTCATTGCCGATCGTCTCGGCCAACATGAACTCGGTCACCGGGCCGCGGCTGGCTGCCACCCTCGCCCGCCGCGGCGCGCTCGGCGTGCTGCCGCAGGACATGCACCTGCAAGACCTCGACGCCGCGATTCGCTGGGTCAAGTCGCAGCCGGTCGCCTACGACTCCCCGCTCACCCTGGAGGGCACGGACACCGTGGCCGCCGCCCTCAGACAGTTGCCGGCCCTCGAGGGCCACGGCATCATCCTCGTCGACGAGGCCGACCGCTACCTCGGCACCATCGCGGGGGAGCGCCTCGCGGGCGCCCTGCCGGAGGCCCCGCTCGCCGACCTGCTCGGGGGCTCGCTCGCCTCACTCGACGCGGACGACATCGACGGCCCGCGCGCCGCCTTCGACCTCATGGTCGCGGCCGACCTCGAGTTCGCCCCGGTGCTGCACCACGGCACCGTGATCGGCACGCTGAGCCGCAAGAGCGCGCTGCGCTCCACGCTCTACACGCCAGCGCTCGACGCCTCCGGCCGCCTGCGCGTCGCCGCGGCAGTCGGCATCAAAGGCGATGTCGCCGCCAAGGTAGCGGCGCTCGCCGCCGCCGGAGTGGACGTGATCGTCATCGACACCGCCCACGGCCACCAGGCCGGCATGGCGCGAGCGATCAAGGCGGTGGCCGACCTCAAGCTCGGGGTGCCGATCGTGGCGGGCAACGTCGTCACCAGCGCTGCGGTGAGGGAACTCGTCGCCGCCGGTGCCGACATCATCAAGGTAGGCGTCGGGCCCGGCGCTATGTGCACGACCCGCATGATGACGGCGGTGGGGCGTCCGCAGTTCAGCGCGGTGCTCGAGACCGCCGCGACGGCGACCGAGCTGGGCGCACACGTGTGGGCCGATGGCGGAGTGCGGTACCCGCGCGACGTGGCTCTGGCGCTCGCCGCGGGAGCGGCATCCGTCATGATCGGCTCGTGGTTCGCCGGAACGACGGAGGCTCCGGGGGAGCTGCGCACGGATGCCCAGGGCCGCCTCTACAAAGAAAGCTGGGGAATGGCCTCGACGAAGGCCGTCACCGAGCGCTTCGACCGACTCGACGCCTACGAGCTGGCGCGCAAGCAGCTCTTCGCCGAGGGCATCTCATCGTCGAAGATCTATCTCGACCCGCTGCGTCCGTCGGTCGAGGACCTGCTCGACATGATCACGGCCGGACTGCGCAGCTCGTTCACCTATGCGGGGGCGACGAACCTGGCGGAGTTCGCCGATCGGGCGCTCGTCGGCATTCAGAGCGCTGCGGGGTATGAGGAGGGCAAGGCCCTGCCAGTGAGCTGGTAGGGCTACCGCTAGCTTTGTCGCATGAGCGGGTGGGAGTGGCGGCGCGGCGACGCTATCGCTGACGACATCGCGTGGCTGGAGTCAATCGGTTCCAGCGACGGTGCGGGATGGTGGCCACGAGAGGGAACCTTCGAGGACACCATCTGGGTTCTGCACCCGATGTACGAGAACATCACCCCCGATGTAAAGCGTGGCGCAACGCCAGGGGCCCGCGTTTTGTGGGGCGATCTTTGGCGGCGCAACGGTGTGTCGCTGGGCGAAGGAATGGTCTATCCGCCGGGGATCACCTGGATCGTCGGACCGGGCGCGGAGTTTCAGAAAGACGGAGTGTTCGCGCACGAGAACCTCTACGAACCCGAAGAGGGGACCATGGATTCAGAGACGCTGGCGCTGCTGGTGCCGCGGCTTCCCGAGGGTAGTGGGTCAATCCATGCCGTGTGGGACATCCTGGCAGCAGCCCGCATGCTTCGCGGCTCTGTGCGGAGCGACGTATACCAGCGCGTCGGCGTACATGCCACGCTCGAGCAAATTCTCGACGTCACGGCTCCCCTCGGTGGCTGGCTTCACACCCCGAGCAACTTCTGGCCAGAAGACCGTTCGTGGCTTGTATTCACTGACTACGACTTATGGGCGACGAAAGTCTGCGGGTCGGCCGAGCTCATCGCGTCACTCGAAGATGCGCCCGACCTAGAGACCCTGCGCTGGTCACCGCCCGGCTAGACGGGCTGCAACCCAAGCTCCCCTTCAGCCAACTCCCTATACACTTGCTCAGATAATGGACGACCCTCCCAGTAAGAGCGCCCTGTAGATGGCTTACGAGTTCATCATGTTGGGCGTTGGCCTGCTTCTGACCATTGGCACCGGACTCTTCGTTGCCAGTGAGTTCTCTCTCGTCAACCTTGACCGCACCGACCTAGAGGCGCGTCGCGACAAGGGCGAGAAGCGTCTCGCCATGCCGATCAGCGCGCTCAAGCGCACCTCGACGCACCTCTCGAGCGCCCAGCTCGGCATCACGCTGACGACATTGCTCACCGGCTTCACGATCGAGCCGGCGCTCAGTGCCTTTCTCGAGCCGCCGTTGACCGACGCCGGCCTTCCCGAGGCGGCCGTCGGCCCGATCGCGACCGTAATCGGCGTGACGATCGCGACGCTGCTCAGCATGATCATCGGCGAGCTGGTGCCGAAGAACTTCGCGCTCGCGCTGCCGTTGCAGACCGCCAAGCTGGTCATCCCTTTTCAGATCATGTTCACCGCGGTGTTCCGCCCCGCGGTTGCGCTGCTCAACAACACGGCCAACGGAATCCTTCGGCTCATCGGCATCGAGCCGAAAGAAGAGCTAAGCGGCGCCCGCACCGCCGAAGAGCTCAGCTCACTCGTGCGCCGCAGCGCCATGGAGGGCACCCTCGAGCGCGACACCGCGACCCTGCTCGCGCGCACCCTCACCTTCAGCGACCTCACCGCGCAAGACGTGATGACGCCGCGCCCCCGGGTCGCCTCCGTCAACAGGTCGGACACCGCACAGGATGTTGTGGAGCTGGCCCGCAGAACTGGCTTCAGCCGATTCCCCGTCGTCGACGACGGCATCGACGACGTCATCGGCGTCGTGCACGTCAAGCAGGCCGTGGCGGTGCCGCGCGAGAAGCGGGCCGAGGTTCCGGCATCCGCTCTGCAGACTGAGGCGCTGCGTGTGCCCGAGACCATGCGCCTCGACCTGCTGCTCGCCGAGCTTCGTGGGCGCGGTGGCTACCAGATGGCTGTAGTCGTCGACGAGTACGGCGGAACCGCCGGCGTTGCCTCGCTCGAAGATCTGGTTGAGGAGCTCGTCGGCGAGGTCAGCGACGAGCACGACCGCAGCAAGCCCGACGTGGTGCGTTCGCGGGACTGGCTGACGTTCCCCGGAATCCTGCGGCCGGACGAGCTGCGCGAGCGCAGCGGTGTCGCCGTGCCAGAGGAGGGCCCCTACGAGACCGTCGCCGGCTGGCTCATGAGTGAGCTCGGTCGGCTTCCTGTCGTGGGTGACACGGTCGAGATCGACGCCGGAGTGTTCCGCATCGAGCGCCTCGACGGCCGCCGCATCGACCGCGTGCGCTTCACTCCCACCCCGACGGAGGACTCAGAATGAGTGACTGGGCCGGCATCGCCTGGCTGTTCGTGCTGCTCGCAGTCAACGCCTTCTTCGTCGCGGCAGAGTTCGCGATCATCTCTGCCCGCCGCTCGCAAATTGAGCCGCGGGCCGAGGCCGGATCGCGCTCTGCGCGCACCGCGCTGTGGGCGATGGAGCACGCCACCCTCATGCTGGCGACCAGCCAGCTGGGTATCACCATCGCGTCCCTGCTGATTCTCAACGTCTCTGAGCCGGCCATTCACCACCTGCTCGAGGGGCCGCTGCATCTCACCGGCCTGCCCGAGGAGGGCGTCGGCCCGGTCTCGTTCGCGATCACCCTGGTTCTCGTGTCTTTTCTGCACGTCGTGCTCGGTGAGATGGTTCCGAAGAACCTGTCGTTCTCGGTGCCGGACCGCGCGGTGCTGCTGCTCGCGCCGCCGTTGGTCTTCGTCGCGACCGTGTTCAAGCCGATCATCTGGGTGCTCAACGGTGCCGCGAACGGAGTGCTGCGCATCTTCGGCGTCGAGCCGAAGAGCGAGGCGAACAGCGTCTTCAACCTCAGCGAGGTCGCGAACATCGTCGCGCAGTCGCAGCGGGAGGGCATGCTCACCGACTCCACGGGCACGCTCACTGCTGCATTTGAGTTCACCGAGAAGAAGGTGCGGGATGTCGCCATCGGCCTCAGCGGGCTGGTGACGCTGCCCGAAGACGCAACCCCCGCCGACGTCGAGAAGGCCGTGGCCCAGCGCGGCTTCTCGCGCTACGTGCTCGTCAAAG
>JBIIAR010000321.1:0-2994 GCA_044239765.1 Microbacteriaceae bacterium | reverse complement strand
CCGCGAGTTCCTCGGGGCTGAGCGCGTCGAAGAAGTACTGTCGAAGGCTCGCGGCGTGCTGCCGCATCGCGCCGAGAACGGCGCGGCGGCCGTCGGCGGTCATGCTGATCCAGGTGCCGCGGGCGTCGGTGTCGCATTCGCGGCGCTCGACGAGGCCGCGCTTCTCCATGCGGCTGACCTGGTGCGAGACGCGGCTCTTCTCCCAGCCGAGGAAGGCGCCGAGCTCGTTGGCGCGAAGCTGCCTCTCTGGGGACTCGAACAGCATGATGAGGATCGAATAGTCGGGCTCCGAGATTCCGGAGTCCTCCTGCAACTGCCGCTCGAGGGCGAGGTCGAGCTGTCGCCGCATCTGTCGGAAGCTTCTCCATGTCTCCCACTCCTGGGAGGACACGGCAGGCGACGCTGTCTGCTCAGTCATGGCACCAGTCTACGACTGGTTGACGCATCAACCAATAGGTGCATAGGATGACGTGTCAACTAAATCCTTCGTGAAAGGCATCTCGTGTCAGACCTCCGTATCGGCATCATCCTCGGCAGCACTCGTCCCGGGCGCAACGGCGAACAGGTCGCCAAGTGGGTGCTCGAGCAGGCACAGCAGCGCGATGGTGCGAGCTATGAGCTCGTCGACCTGCTCGACTTCAATCTGCCGCACCTCGACGAGGCGATCGGTGCCTCGCAGGGCCGCTACGAGAACGAGCACACCAAGACCTGGGCAGCGAAGATCGCGTCGTTCGACGGCTTCATCTTCGTCACGCCGGAGTACAACCACTCCACGTCGGGAGCGCTGAAGAACGCGATCGACTACCTCTACGCGGAGTGGAACAACAAGGCGGCCGGTTTCGTCAGCTATGGCGTCGCCGGCGGAACACGCGCGGTCGAGCACCTTCGCCTGATCGTCGGCGAGCTGCAGATCGCCGACGTGCGGGCGCAGCTTGCGCTCACCTTCGCCGGTGACTTCGAGGGCTACACGACCTTCACGCCCGCGCCGCAGCAGGCGGGCGTGCTCTCGACCGTTCTCAACCAGGTCGAGACGTGGTCTGCGGCCCTGCAGCCGGTGCGCGCGGCGAAGGTCGCGGCTGCCGCCTAGCCCGAGAGCGTCGAGTTGCCCGCTTTCGTCGCATGAACCCGATCTTGAGCGACCAAAGCGGGCAACTCGCGAATCACGGAACGAGCAACTCGTACTCGAGCGCCCAGCACTCTTCATTCTTGAAGACCTCGCGGTAGCGGCGGTGCAGGGTGAATCCGAGGCGCTCGAGCAGCGTGGCGCTCGCCGTGTTGCGTTCGTCGAGCTCCGCGGTGATGCGGCGAAGGCCGAACTCGCGAATGCCGAGCTCGAGCATGGCCTCGGTTGCCTCGCGAGCGAGGCCCATGCCATGGAATGAACGGTGCAGGGCGTAGCCGAGCTCGGCGGCATCCTCACCGCTGTTCTTCAGCAGCACCTCGCCGATCACCTGTCCGGTCGCGCGAAAGACGATCGCGAGGATGAGCCACTCGCCCGGCTCGTCAACGCGACCGGCGGTCAGCCGCTTCGTCAGGGCCTCCTCGACGTCGGAGCGCGTGCTCACCGGCCATGGCACGTAGCGCACCACCTCGGGGTCGCTGCGAAACTGAAGCATGTCGTCGACGTCGTCCGGGCGGTGAACGCGCAGCTCCAGCCGCTCGGTCATCAGGGGGAGGGAGGGTCGCCAGAGCATCACAGGAAGTCGACCGACCTTTCGAGAACGTCGCGCAGGGCGAGGATGGCGGGACGCTCGCGGCTTGCCTCGCGCACCGAGGTGAAGACCTCGCGCGTGGGCTCACCGGCAAGCGAGACGAGAGGGATCGACGGCTCGCGCCCACCCCAGACCAGGTCGGGCAGCAGCGCGACCGCATGACCGGACTCCACCAGACGGATGTGCGCCTGCAGGTCGGCAGTCTCGAACCGCACGTCGGGCTCGAACCCGGCCGTGCGGCACAGCTGCTCCGCCCAGTGCCGGCTCGCGGTGCCCCGGGGCTCCATGACCCAGGCTCGCGACGACGCCGCACTCAGCGAGTCGGAGCCCCCGAGCCGCAGCTCGTCCCGACACAGCGCGACCCGGTCGAGCTCGGGCTGCCGGGGCGCCGCGTGCCCCGGGTACTGCTCCGCGATCACGAGGTCGAAGTCGCGGGCCCACACCTCGAACAGGGCGTTCTCTGGCTCGCGCTGGGTGATCTCGACCCGCAGCGCGGGGTGCTCCGCAGCGAGCAGGGTGAGTGCCTGCGGGATGATGCCGAGCGCCGCCGACTGAAACACGGCGAGCCGCACGGTGCCGCGCACCTCGGTGAGCGAGGAGTCGAGCTCGGCCTCCATCAGCTCCATTCGCTCCAGAAGCTGGGTCGTGTGGCTGACGAGCACCTCCGCCTGCGGGGTGAGCTGCACCCGGCGGCCGACCTTGGTGAGCAGCGGCACTCCCGCCTCGGTCTCGAGCAGGGCGAGCTGCTGCGAGACGGACGACGGGCTGTAGGCAAGCGCCTCGGCGACCGCGGCGATCGTGCCGCGGATCTTGAGCTCGCGCAGCAGGCGCAGTCGTCGCAGGTCCAGCATGGTTCGGCAATGCTAACGAATAACCATCGGAAAGCATCGCTTTTGCCGCATGGTGCGAGGGTCGAAACTGGGAGTCTCCAGCAATTGCCCTGATGAGAGGCCTACCCTCATGTCCATGTCGACGACCACGTTGCACGATTCCGCGCTCGCCGAAGAGGCCATCTCGACCGTCAGGCGATGGCTGGAGGAGAGCGGGCAGGCAAAGGAAGACCCGAGTGGTGCCCGCCTCGCCGGAGTGCTCAAGGACCCCCTCGGTCTGGAGTTCACCCTCGGCTTCGTCGACAAGGTCGTTCGGCCCGAAGACCTGCGGGTCGCGGCAAAGAACCTGGAGCGCATCGCGAGCCGCATCCCCGCGTTCCTGCCCTGGTACATGCGGGCCGCGATCGCCGTCGGCGGCGGCTTCGCCACACTCTTTCCCTGGCCGATCGTGC
>JBIIAR010000320.1:0-2996 GCA_044239765.1 Microbacteriaceae bacterium | reverse complement strand
GGGGCTCTCGGGCGCGACGCTGGTCGGGGTGACCACGATCTCTGCGCCGTAGGCGAGAAGCACGTTGCGCTTGTCCTCGCCGACCTTGTCGGGAAGCACGAACACGCAGCGGTAGCCGCGCTGCTGGGCGACGAGAGCGAGACCGATGCCGGTGTTGCCACTGGTGGGCTCAACGATCGTGCCGCCGGGCTTCAGCTTGCCCTCACGCTCGGCCGCGTCGATGATGCGGCTCGCGATGCGGTCCTTCGACGATCCACCCGGGTTGAGGTACTCGATCTTCGCGAGGATCGTGGGCGCGAGGCCCTTCGTGACGCTGTTGAGCCTGACCAGCGGGGTGTTGCCGATGAGGTCGAGAACAGTGGAGGCGTACTTCATGATCGTGCCAATCTACCAGCGGGTTTTCAGCGTTACGCGGGGTCGGCTAATACACTTGCATGGACATGGCAAAGAACACACAGCAGTCCGCACAGACCATCAAGCAGGAGCGCGAGGCGCGTCGGCTCGAGAAGGTTGAGGCCTTCAAGAAGCAGCAGGCGCGCGAGCGTCGCAACCGCCGCATCGGCGCGATCTCCGGCATCGTCGGCGGCCTCGCCGTTCTCGCCCTGATCGTGACCGTTGTCGTCGTCAACGCGCAGCCGAAGCCCGATCCAGCCGCTATCGAGATCACCGGGCTCAAGACCTTCCCCGATGTGACCGGCGGCGTGCACGTCGAGCCCACCCCCGTCGACTACGAGACCGCCTATGGCATGAACCCGCCCGCCGGTGGCGACCACTGGGGCAACTGGCTCACCTGCGGCATCTACAACCAGGTGCAGGAGAACGAGCGGGCGGTGCACTCCCTCGAGCACGGCGCCGTCTGGGTGACCTACGACGCGAGCGTGCTCACCGCTGACGAGATCAGCAGCCTGCAGAGTTCGCTGCCCGATACGTACATCGTCATGTCGCCCTACGAGGGCCTCGACGCTCCCGTCGTTGCCTCGGCGTGGGGTGCCCAGGTCAGTCTCAACGGCGTTGATGACCCGCGCCTCGAGCAGTTCATCACCAAGTACTGGAAGTCGGCCACCGCACCCGAGCCCGGCGCTGCATGCACCGGATACCCCGATGGACCCGGACGAGTCGGCTAAGCCCCGCGGGCGTCGATTCGTCGCGTTCGCCGTTGCCATCGCGCTCGTCGCGGTCGGCGCCTTCGCGGTCGGGCGACTGTCGACGAGCTTCGTGAGCACCCCGTCAAACACGAGCGCAGCTGCCGGCTTCGCCCGTGACATGCAGGTGCACCACGACCAGGGTGTCGAGCTCGCCATGATCATCCGCGACCGAAGCAGCGATGAGAGCATCCGCGGCCTTGCCTACGACATTGCCACCAGCCAGTCCAACCAGTCCGGTCAGATGCTCGCCTGGCTCAACGAGTGGAAGCTGCCGCAGGCCTCCCCCGAACCCGCGATGACCTGGATGACGCGGCCGACCCTCACGGGCGCCGGTCACGATCACGGCACCGAGGGCGCGCACTCCCCCGGCGACCCCATGCCCGGCCTCGCCACCCGCGCGCAGATCACCGAGTTGCAGGGCCTTGAGGGCCCTGCCGCCGAGAAGCTCTTTCTGCAGCTGATGATCGCGCACCACCAGGGAGCCGTCGAGATGGCCGAGGCGGTGCTCGACCGCACCGAGGTGCCAGTCGTCATCAACCTCGCGACCAGCATCGTCAAAGCGCAGACGAGCGAGATCGACTACATGACCACGCTTCTCGCGCGGTACTAACTCACTGCGTACTAGACGAGGTCTGCTGCTCATACAGCTCCGCGTACACGCCGCCCTTCGCCAGCAGCTCGGCGTGCGTGCCGCTCTCGACGATCTCACCCGCGCTGACGACAAAGATGACGTCAGCCGCCACCACCGTCGACAGGCGGTGGGCGATCGCGATCGTCGTGCGACCGTGCGACGCGGTGTCGAGCGCCGCCTGCACGACCCGCTCGCTGATCGAGTCGAGGGCGCTTGTCGCCTCGTCGAGAATCAGCACCGACGGGTCCTTGAGCAGCACGCGGGCTATCGCGATGCGCTGCTTTTCGCCTCCGCTGAGCCGATAGCCCCGCTCGCCGACGACGGTGTCGTACGCGTCGGGAAACGACACGATGGTGTTGTGGATGTTGGCCGCCTTGGCCGCAGCCTCGAGCTCCTCCTGGGTCGCATCCGGCTTCGCGTACCGCAGGTTCTCGCCGATCGTGGCGTGAAAGAGGTAGGTCTCCTGGCTGACGATGCCGATGTTGCGCACGAGGGAGTCCTGCTCGAGGTCTCTCACGTCGTCGCCAGCGAACAGCACGCGGCCGCTCGTCACGTCGTGCAGGCGAGGGATCAGGTAGCTGACGGTCGTCTTGCCCGCTCCCGACGGTCCAACGAAGGCCGCGAACTGGCCGGGGCGAATCTCGAAGCTCACGCCGCGCAGGGTGGCCGGGGTCGCATCGCCCGCATCGGGGTAGCGGAAGACGACGTCGTCGAAGGCGACGCGTCCGAGGTCCGTGCTTTTCACCAGCTTGGCGTCGGGCTTGTCGGTGATCGCGGGCGTGAGGTCGAGGTACTCGAAGATGCGGGCGAACAGTGCGCTTGAGGTCTGCAGGTCGAGGGCGACCCGAAGCAGGCCCATGAGCGGGAACATCAGCCGCGCCTGCACCGTCGTGAAGGCGACGATCGTGCCAGCCGTGACCGTCACCCCGTCGTTGAGAAGGTAGGCGGCAGCGAGGTAGATGATCGCCGGAATGATCGAGAGAAAGATGTTGACCATCGCGAAGAACCACTGGCCGCTCATCTGCTGGCGCACCTGCAGGTCGATCTGGTTCTCGTTCTCGGCGCGGTAGCGGGCCGTCTCGGCCTTCTGCTGCGTGAAGCTCTTGGCGAGCAGAATGCCGCTGACGCTCAGGGCCTCCTGCGTGATCGCGGTCATCTCTGACAGCGACTCCTGCGTCTTCGTCGCGATGCGCGCGCGCACCTGGCCGACCCGGCGCTGC
>JBIIAR010000353.1:0-2656 GCA_044239765.1 Microbacteriaceae bacterium | reverse complement strand
CGCGACGGCCAGAGCTGGGTGCTACGGGCGGCTGCTCTGCCGCGGGAGCCTGCTGCGGCGGCACCTGAAAGTCGCTGAACGAGGCGGTCTCAGCCTGTTCTCCACGCTCGCTCTGACGCGCCGAGCGCCGCGACTGCGGGGGCGGGTCTTGAAAGGTGGTCATTGGCTACTCCGATACAGGTGGTGTTTGGAGATGTACTGAACGACACCATCGGGGACCAAATACCAGACCGGAAAACCCCGGCCGACTCTGCTGCGGCAATCTGTTGACGAGATTGCCAAGGCGGGCACTTCAAGGGAGCTTACTCCCGCCTTCGGCAAACCTGAAATAGACAGGTCGTGCCCCGGGCGCGATACAGCGATGAAGTGGGCGAGGGACCAGACCTCGTCGACGTCTTTCCACTCCAGGATCTGGGCCACCGCATCCGCGCCGGTGATGAAGAAGAGGTCGGCGTTCGGCCTGGCCGCGCGAATGTCCCGCAGGGTGTCAACGGTGTACGTAGGGCCGTGCCGGTCGATGTCGACGCGGCTCACGGTGAAGCGCGGGTTCGCCGCCGTGGCGATGACCGTCATGAGGTAGCGGTGCTCGCCCGGGCTGACATCCGACTTCATCCACGGCTGGCCGGTGGGAACGAAGATGACCTCGTCGAGCTGAAACTTCTGCTGCACCTCACTCGCGGCGACGAGGTGGCCGTGGTGAATCGGGTCGAAGGTTCCGCCCATGATGCCGATGCGCTCCCGGGGAGCTTCAGTACCCACCATGGGCGCTACCGGCTAGTGGCCGGCCGTGTGACCGTGCTCGTCAGCGGCGCCGTGACCCGTGCCGCTGCCCGTCTTGTCGTTGTGACGGTTGTAGACGTCACGGTAGCTCCACGTGACGATGCCGAGGGTCAGAAAGACGGCGAAGGCGATGCCTGCGGCGATCAGCGCCTCGGGCGTGATGGAGTGGGCGCCCTCTGCGGCTTCCGTGGCCAGACGTACGATCAGCATGAGACCATCCTACCGACGCGTTTGGCCAGAACCGCGCACGATCCACTTGGTGCTTGTCAGCTCTGGCAGGCCCATCGGACCGCGCGCATGCAGCTTCTGCGTCGAGATGCCGACCTCGGCGCCGAAGCCGAACTCGCCGCCGTCGGTGAAGCGGGTGGATGCGTTCACCATGACCACCGCGGAGTCCACCTCGGCGAGAAAGCGCTCGGCCCGCGCGAGGTCGTTCGTGATGATCGACTCGGTGTGGTGGGTGGAGTAGCGGCGGATGTGGTCCATCGCCGCATCGAGGTCGGGAACGACCCGCACGGCGAGGTCGAGGGTCATGTACTCGGTCGTCCAGTCGTCGTCGGTGGCTGGCACGGCATCCGCGAAGATGGCGCGCGCGGCGTCGTCGGAGTGCAGGGTGACGCCCTGCTCGCGCAGACGGCCGAGCACCGCGGGCAGCAGGCGGGCGGCAGCCGACTCGTGCACGAGCAGCGTCTCGAGGGCGTTGCAGACGCTCGGTCGCTGCACCTTGGCATTGCTGACGATCTCGACGGCCATGTCGAGGTCGGCAGACTCATCGAGGTAGACGTGCACGACCCCGGCACCGGTCTCGATGACGGGCACCTTCGACTCGTTGACGACCGTGTTGATGAGGCTCGCGCTGCCGCGCGGAATGAGCACGTCGACGTAGCCGCGCGCCTGCATCAGCTGCGTCGCACCCTCGCGGCCGAACTCGTCGATCGTCTGCACCGCCTCGACGGGCAGACCCGTGGCGGCCAGGGCCTGCTGAATGATCGCGACGAGCACGCGGTTGCTGTTCTCCGCCGCGGACCCACCGCGCAGCACGACCGCATTGCCCGATTTGAGCGCGAGGGCCGCAATATCGACGGTGACGTTGGGGCGAGCCTCGTAGATCGCGCCGATCACGCCGAAGGGCACGCGCACCTGCGAGAGCTGCACGCCGTTCGGCAGGCTGCTGCCGCGCACGACCGTGCCGACCGGGTCGGCGAGCCCGACGATCTCTCGCACGGCGCTCGCGAGGCCGGCGAGGCGCTCTGGGGTGAGGGTGAGGCGGTCGAGCAGTCCGGCGGCGAGGCCGTTCTCGCGGCCGTTGGCGAGGTCCAGCTCGTTGGCCGGAACGATGCGGTCGGCGCCCGCCTCGACCGCAGCGGCGATGGCCAGCAGCGCGGCATTCTTCTGGTCGGTGGTGACGGTGGCGAGCTGGGTCGACGCCAACCGCGCGGCGTCGAGCTTGTCGGTGAGCGAGGTCGCGATCGCAGTGGTCATGATGATGAGTCTAGGAACAAGTGCGGTCGAGCGAAGAATGCCCGCCAGCTCTGCACGAGCTCGAGGTCGTCCCACGCGGTCTCGCGCAGGCCCCACTCCCCCACCTCGTAGATGGTCGCCCCGGGCAGCGCCGCGACCAGCGGCGAGTGCGTCGACATGATCACCTGCGCACCGGGGTTGGCCAGCTGCTCTGTGAGCGCCGTGATCAGCGAGAGACTGCCAGAGAACGACAGAGCGGACTCCGGCTCATCAAGCACGAACAGGCCAGACCCCTCGAAGCGGTCGAACACGAGATCGAGAAAGGACTCCCCGTGCGACCGCTCGTGAAAGGCGATATCGCCGCGCGGCGAGGGGTTCTGCTCGAGGTAGGTGTAGAACGCGTGCATGGTCTCTG
>JBIIAR010000252.1:0-3899 GCA_044239765.1 Microbacteriaceae bacterium | reverse complement strand
GCGGGTCGCTGCCGAGACGCCGGCGAAGACACCGAGAACGACGGGGATGCCGAACATCGCCAGACGGCGAAGCGGCTCGATCACCTGCTGGTAGCGGTCCAGCTGCGAGTTGAGCTTGGCGTACACCGGACGCGCGCGGAAGGCGATCTCGACCGCCAGCCACACCGGAATGGCCATGCCGAAGAAGCCGACCAGGAACATGACGGCGGTGGCCGTCCACTGCGTGGTGAGCACGTTGAGGAAGCCGAGCTGGTCGAACCAGAGCACGTCGGCGTAGAAGGTGGAGAACAGGAAGAACAGCACGACGAGCGCGGCGACAATGACCGCGGTGATCGTGAGGGCAATCCTCGTTCGGTTGGCGGGCTGCTGGGCAGTGGTGGTCACGCGATCGCTCCTGGCTGTTGTTGGCGGTCGCTCACATCTTAAGTGGTCGCGACTGAGTAAATGCCTGCGTTTTAGTTCGTGGGGCAGCGCGGCAGCATGCTCGTGCCTGCGCCGCTGGTGAGGGTGTTGAGCACGTACAGCGAGTCGGCGAGAGTGCTGACCGCGTAGATGTCGAGCTCGTCAGGCACCGAGCCTGCGGCGATGTCGGCGCAGTTCGAGGCCGGGGCGAGAAAGATGCGGGCTCCCGCGCGCTGGGCGCCGTAGAGCTTCTGGGTGATTCCGCCGATCGGGCCGATCTGCCCCGACGGGGTGATGGTGCCCGTTCCGGCAACCGCGAGGCCGTCGACGAGAGCGCCCGGGGTGAGCTTGTCGATGATGGCAAGGGCGAAGATCTGGCCGGCGCTCGGTCCGCCGATGTCGCCCTGCTCGATGCTGACCTCGAAGGGGAAGATGAAGTTCGTGCTCGCCTCGATGCCGATCACGGGGGTGGGCTCCTCGGTGTCGCTGAGCTCGGGGGTGACCACGACATCGACCGGTGCGCCCTCGCGGGTGACGGAGATGGTCAGTGGCTTCTCGGTGCCGGACTCCGCGATCGCAGCGCGCAGGGCGACCGGGTCGCTGACCGGCTGGGTGTTGACCGCAGTGATGACATCGCCCACCTGCAGCAGGTCGATCGACGGGCCGTCAGCGGTCACCGCGCCCACCGAGACCGTCGTCTCGTACTCGTAGCCGGTCGCGCTGAGGGCAGCGGCGATCGCGGTCTGCTGCGACTGGGCCATCTGCGCCGCCGACTGCTCTGCGGACTGCTCTGTCGTCTGGTTGCCGGGAAAGGCCTCGTCGACGGGGAGGATGTCCTGCGTCGGGTCGATCCACGCCTGGGCCACCTGAAACCACGACGGGGTGCGGTCGGGGTTGCCGAGCGTCGAGACGGTCAGCATGTCGAGCGAGCCGGTCGTCGGGTAGGTCTGCTGCGACGGAATGTCGATGAGCGAGACCGGGTTGCCGTCGACCTCGATGGTGCCGAGCACGTCGTGCACCTCGCCGGGCCGCTCGATGACGTAGTCGGAGGGAACAAGGGAGGTGCCGACAACGAGAATCGACACGATCGCGAGGATGCCCCAGAAGACCCAGCCCCCAGCGAACCGCCGTCGAGGTTCAGGGTCGTCGTCGTAGCGGTAGGAGGCCACCGTCATCCTTCGTTGAAGCCGGGTAGATGTGCTGTTCGCCACGGGCGCACAGGACCACCCACCAGCCTAGGTGAAAACCCAGCGGCGGCGGATTGGGGAGGACTAGCGTTGAGCGCATGGACGACGAGCCGGACGACGAACTGCGCGACATGCTTCGAGAGTTTCTCTCTGGCAATGGCGACATTGACCCTGCGAAACTCGCCAGCGCCGCCGGACTGCCCAACGACCCAGAGATGGTTGCCCAACTGGTCAGCCAGCTGCAGAACGCCCTCAAGTCGAGCGGCGACGGAGTCAACTGGGGCCTCACGCTCGAGCAGGCCACCGGCCTGGCGCAGCGCTCCACCGTCGTCTCGCTGCCCGCCGAGCGCTCCCAGCTCGAGCAGGCCTTTCACGTCGCCTCCCTCTGGCTGGCCGAGGCCACACAGATCAGCGAGCTCACGACCGCGCCGCGGCTCATCAGCCGCACCGAGTGGGTGACCGAGACGATGCCCATCTGGACCCAGCTCTCTGAGCCGGTCGCCAACAGCATCGCCGACGCCCTCACCTCGGTCATCACCGAGCAGGCCGGCGACGCCCTCGACGGGGTGATGGCCAACGCGGGCCAGCTCATGCGCAACGTCGGCGGCACCCTCTTCGCCATGCAGCTCGGCCAGGTGGTCGGGCAGCTCGCGAGCGAGGTCGTCAGCGGTGGCGACATCGGAATTCCCCTGCTCGGCTCGTCGGACGACACCCAGGCCGCGATGATCCCGCAGAACGTGGCCGCCTTCGGCTCTGGCCTCGACATTCCGATCGACCAGGTGCAGCTCTACCTCGCCGTGCGCGAGCTCGCGCACGCGCGACTGTTCCGCCACGCGAAGTGGCTGCGGCTGCAGCTGATGTCGGCGGTCAGCGAGTTCGCCCACGGCATCCGCATCGACACCGAGCGACTCGAGGAGCTCGCGGGTGACCTCGACCCGTCGAACCCCGAAGAGCTGCGCGCTGCACTTACCAGCGGTGCCCTGATTCCGCCGAAGTCCGAGGAGCAGCTTGCCGCCCTCGCCCGCCTCGAGACGCAGCTTGCCCTCGTCGAGGGCTGGGTCGACGTCGTCACCGCGAGCGCGACCACCCGCCTGCCGAAGAGCGACGCCATCGCCGAGACCGTGCGCCGACGCCGCGCGTCGGGCGGACCGGCCGAGTCCGCCTTCGCCACGCTCGTCGGCCTGGAGCTGCGCCCGCGTCGCCTTCGCGAGGCTGCCGCCATGTGGCAGAAGATCACGGATGCGGTGGGCGCCGACGCCCGCGACGCCCTCTGGCAGCATCCTGACGTCGTTCCCACCGCCGACGACATCACCGACCCGACGGCCCTGCTGGCGCGCCTCACCGGCGGCGCCCCGGAGCCCGATGACGTCGATCGTGCCCTAGAGGACCTGCTGAACGACGACACCTCGGAGCGCCCGACCGAGTCCTAGGCGTGTGGAAGGTTCGCTCCCCACTGGCGTGAGTCTGCCACCCTCGCGGAATGGTTCTCAGGCTCGATCCGCAGCTTCCCGTGGTGTGGCGAACGCCCACCAGCATGCAGTTCGGCGTCACCCGCCCAACCGTCGTGCTGAACGACCTCGATCTCGCGAGCGAGAAGATGATCGCGGCTCTCGGTGTCGGTGTCTCCCGGTCGGGGCTCACCATGATCGCCCGCTCGGCCGGAGCGACCGATGTCGCGGTGGATGCCCTGCTCACCCGCCTGCGCCCGGTCATGCTGCGCGAGAGTCCACCCGCACCCTCGCCCGTTGTCATCGCCGGCAGCGGGCTGCTCGCCGACCGCCTGGCGGGGCTGCTCGCGGGAGCGGGGGTGCCCCTGCTGCTCGCCCGCACCGCCGCCGCGGCCGAGTCCGCAGAGGCGGGCTTCGCGATCGCGATCGGGCACTACGTGCTCGACCCGGCCCTGCACGGGCTGTGGCTGCGCCGCGACGTGCCTCACCTTCCCGTCATCCTCGGTGACGCGTCCGTCGCGATCGGGCCGCTCGTCGAACCGGGCCGCACGGCCTGCCTCTTCTGCCTGCAGCGGCACGCGACCGATGCCGACGCCGCGTGGCCCGCCATCGCGAGTCAGCTGTGGGGCCGGCGGTCGCCCGCCGAGACCGAGCTGGTGGCGAGTGAGGTCGCGGCGATGGTGGCGCGCATGGTGCTGTCGGGTGATGCGCCATCCGACCAGATCGTGCTCGAGGTCGAGTCGGGGCGGCAGACGCGGCAGGCCTTCGCCGTGCACCCCGACTGCGGCTGCCTAGCGCTGCAGCTCGGCCAGGAACCGGCTGGGCTTGCGCCCTTGCTGCCCTGACCACGAGAGGGTGAGGC
>JBIIAR010000158.1:0-5833 GCA_044239765.1 Microbacteriaceae bacterium | reverse complement strand
GACGTACAGCAGGCGGCGCTCCTCCTCGACAGCATCCTCGGTGCGTGCGTAGCTGATCGGCAGCAGCCCCTCGCTGAGGCCGGCGAGGTACACCGAGTTCCACTCCAGGCCCTTGGCCGCGTGGATCGTGCTCAGCGTGACGGCCGCGCGGGTCGGGTCGTGCTGGCCCTGCTGGCGCTCGAACAGCTCATCGACGAACTGGCGAAGGGTCGTGCCCTCCGGGGTCTCCTCGGCGAGCGCCATGAGAGCGTTGAGGCTCTCCCAACGGTCACGCACCGCACCGCGCACCTCCGGGCCCTCCTGGGTCCAGCCGAGCGAGCGCAGCACATCGCTCACCGTCTTGAACAGCGGCTCGGTCGCGGCTGTGGTGACGGATGCGCCCTTGAGCAGCATGAGCGCCTCCTTCACCTCCTTGAGGTCGAAGAAGCGCGTGGCTCCACGCAGCACGTAGCTGACCCCCGCGTCGTTGAGGGCTGCCTCGATCGCGGTGCCCTGCACGTTGATGCGGTAGAGCACGGCGATCTCGTGCGGCGGCGTGCCCGCCGCGATCTCTGCGGCGATGGAGTTCGCGATCGAGCGCGCCTCCTGGCTGTCGTTCTGGGCGGCGTGCACCTGGGGCGTCGGCCCTGGTTCCTGAACGGAGTGCAGCGACAGGGCTCCGGGCCGACCCCGCATGAGCCGGTTGGCCGAGTCGACGATGGCCGGCGTCGAGCGGTAGTTCTGCTCGAGGCGAACCACTACCGCGTCCTCGTAGGCGGCGGGAAAGCCGAGAAGGTAGTCGGGGCTCGCTCCCGCGAAGGAGTAGATCGTCTGGCTCGCGTCGCCGACGACGCAGACATCACTGCGCTCCCCCAGCCACAGGGTGAGCAGGTCGTGCTGCAGCGGCGAGACGTCCTGGTACTCGTCGACGACGAAGAAGCGGTACTGCTCGCGCACCTGCTGGGCGACCCGCGGCTCGAGCTCGATCATTCCGGCGGCCGCGAGCAGCACGTCTTCGAAGTCGAGCTGGCGGCGGTCGTCTTTGAGCCGCTCATAGGCGCGCTGCAGGTCGGCCGACTTCTCGACCGTCAGCGTCGGGGGCATCGCACGGCCGCTCGCGGCATACTGCTCGATGCTCAACCGGCTCACCTTGCGCCACTCGATCTCGGCAGCCGCGTCGCGCAGGGTCGCCGTGTCGAGCTTGAGCCGCAGTGCGTCAGCCGCGTGGGCGAGCAGTCGTGCCTTGCTGTCGATGAGCTTCGGCATCGTGCCGCCGACAACCTGCGGCCAGAAGAAGTTCAGCTGCGACAGCGCGGATGCGTGAAAGGTTCGCGCGGCAACCCCCGACGCCCCGAGACCGCGCAGCCGCGATCGCAGCTCCCCCGCCGCGCGACTGGTGAAGGTGAGCGCCATGACCCTGCCCGGAGGGTAGACGCCGGTCGCCACCCCATAGGCGATGCGGTGGGTGATGGCACGGGTCTTGCCGGTGCCGGCACCCGCGAGCATGCAGACCGGCCCGAGCAGGGTCTCGGCGGCCTGGCGCTGCTGGTCGTCGAGTCCGTCGAGCAGGGACTCTGCGGTCACGGAGCGACCTCGACGGGGCCGCCGTACCACTCCTCGATGATCGCGCGGGCGATGCTGGTCGGGCCGGGCAGCAGAATCTCGCCGAGGGCGGCGTGCAGCTCGGCGCGCGAGAACCAGCGCAGGTCGAGAATCTCGAGGCCGTCGGGGGTCAGCGTGCTCTCGACAGCGGAGTCGACCCGGGCGAGAAAGCCGAGCATGAGCGACGCGGGAAAAGGCCAGGGCTGCGAGCCGAGGTAACGCGGGTCGGTGACACGAATGCCCGACTCCTCGAAGACCTCGCGCTGCACCGCGGCCTCGAGCGACTCCCCCGGCTCGACGAAGCCAGCCAGCAGTGAGAAGCGGTTCGACTCCCACTGCGCGTTCGAGCCGAGCAGGATGCGGTCGTCATCGTCGGTCACCCCGACGATGATCGCCATGTCGGTTCGGGGGTAGAGCTCTGCACCGCTCTCGGGGTCGACCAGCACCCAGCCGCCCTTGCTCGAGTGCGTCGCCGCGCCGCTCAGCGGTGAGAAGCGGGTGGCCCGGTGCCAGTTCGCCATCGCGAGCGCCTCGGCGAAGAGGGTGGCGTGCAGCGGGCTGAGACTGCCGCCCAGGGTGCGCAGGTTGCCGAACTCGCCCTCGGCCTCATCGACGATCGCTGCGAAGAGCGGGGTGCCGTGCTCGAGCGAGCGACCGAGGTAGACGAGCGACTCGGCGTGCTCGACTCGCTCGAGCAGGGCAAGGCTGGTCGGGCCGTCGAGAAGGGCCTTGCCGTCGCGCAGAACGATGAAACGCGTCGTGGGATCTGCGAGCAGCTCGTCGACGGTCTCGCGACCGAGGTAGTCACGATCAACGGCGTTCGCGGCAAGGGGAAGGCGCGCGAGGAAAGACTGCGACATTCGCTGACCCATCAGAAGTGCGTGGCGTGCGCCGGTTGGCGGGGAAGTGCGACCTACCCTGTCTGGTATGGCCAGATCCCATCTCACTCTAGCCGCGCTCGCGACCTCAGCCGTTGAGGGTCTCGACGTCGCGGTGACGACGAGCTTCGCCACCGGCGGGGAGAACGACTTCGACTCCGCCCTGCTCACGGGTCGCGACGGGCGCCACTGGATCATCCGCCTCCCCCGCAACGAGCGGGCGGAGGCCGAGCAGTCTGCCGACCTCGTCGCGCTTCGTGCGCTCAGTGGCGGCATCCGCTCGCGTCTTCCCTTTGCCGTGTCAGCCTTCGTCGGCCAGGTGCCGGTGAGTGGCACCCGCGCCATCGTCTACGAGTTCGTCTATGGCAACAAGGCGCACCTCGACCAGCTCACCGCCGGCTCCGACGGTCTCGCCGCATCGATCGGCCGCTCCGTTGCCGCGATCCACTCGCTGCCGACGAGCTTCGTGGCCGACGCCGGCCTTCCCGTGCTCAGCTCGATCGAGGCGCTGCGCAGCGCGGTCAGCGTGATGGACCGCGCCGCCGCGACCGGCCTCGTGCCCGCCCAGCTGCTCGGCCGCTGGGAGCGCGCCATGGAAGACAGCAACCTCTGGCAGTTCCAGCCGACCGTCATCAACGGCAGCCTCGGTGCCGAGTCGTTCCTCACCGCCGACGACGCGGTCACCGGCCTGCTCGGCTGGCACGAGCTGCGTGTCGGCGACCCGGCCCTCGACCTCGCCTGGCTGCTCGCCGCGCAGAACCCGGATGCCGTCGACGCCGCCATGGACGCCTACCACCACGCCCGTGGCGCCCTCGATCGCCAGGTCGGCCAGCGCGCGAAGCTCTATGCAGAGCTCGACGTCGCCCGCTGGCTGCTGCACGGCACCCAGCAGCGCAGCACCGAGATCGTCGACGATGCCGTGGCCATGCTCACCGCGATCATCGACTCGGTCGAGAACGACGTCATGAACCCGCTGGCCGGTTAGGAAGCGGCCTGGTCAAGAAACGGGCCGGATAGCCTTTCGCCACAGCTCGACCAGCTCGCTCTCGTCGTAGAGCCGCTCGGGCCGCACCACCTCGTCGTCGGCCACGAAGTAGAAGACCGCGTCGATGAGCGACGGGTCGATGCCGGTCCAGTGCGCGTAGGCAAGGCGGTAGAGCGCCAGCTGCAGCTGCTTCTGCTCGAGGTCGGCGGCATCCCGCGGCGCCTTGCCCGTCTTCCAGTCGACGACCTCGTAACGGCCCTCGAACTCGTACACCGCGTCGATCTTGCAGATGACGACCTGCCCGTCGAAGGGCAGGTGAATCTCGCGCTCCACCTCGACCGGGCGCCGCGCGGCCCACGGCGAGGCGTTGAAGGTTGCCTTGAGGGCTTCCAGCTGCTCGAGCTCTGCTGTCTCGTCGCCGTCATCCAGCTCGATCGAGAGGGTGTCGATGACCTCCGTCGCACCAGACTGCCCGAAGCGCTCCTCGACCCAGCTGTGAAAGAGGGTGCCGAGGCGGGTCGCGCGGTAGGGCCGCTGCGGCATGGGGCGGCGCAGCGAGGCGGCGACGGTCGCGGGGTCGGTCACGAAGTCCTTGAAGCGGGATGCGGGAACGCGCGTCGGCACCCCGACCAGCTCGCTCGCCTCCAGGCGGCGTCGGCGCTCCTCGAGCAGCAGGTCGAGGTCGCGGTCCCATGCTCCCGCGGCTCCCGGGCTCGCTGATCGCACCTGGTCTGCGGCCCAGGTGACGGCGGCGCGGCGGCCACCCAGTGGATCCAGCGGCCAGACGATCTCGTTGGCCTCGGGGTCGAGCGGGTTCTCCTCGAACTCGCTGCCGAGGGGCAGCGCACCAATGACGCCCTCGCTCTCGAGCGTGCGAAGGAACGGACTGGGCTGCCGCGGCTTGGTCTGCGTCGCCCAGAACGAGCTCGACATCAGCAGGGAGTGGCGGGCGCGGGTGACGGCAACGTAGGCGAGGCGGCGTTCCTCCTGCTCGTAGCGCGCCTGCACCTCGGCCCGGAACGCGTCGCGCGCGTCGAGCAGCTCTTTGCGGGTGGTCGCCGACCGCCACTCGAGCACGGGCAGCTCGGCGGAGTCGCCGCGGAACTCGTAGGGCAGCGTGCCGAACGACAGCCAGCCGGTGTAGCCCTCGTTAGGCGACCCGGGCAGCTCGCCGGTCGTGAAGCGGGGCACGACCACGAGGTCCCACTCGAGGCCCTTGGAGCCGTGGATGGTGAGCAGCTGCACCGTGCCGGGCTCGGCGTCCTCGGGGCGGGGTGCGAGCCCGTCGCGGTTCTCGGCCTCGCGCAGCCACGCGAGGAACCCGGTGAGGGTGGTCGCGTCGTCGATGGCGAGGTAACCGCCGAGCGCGTCGAAGAAGGCCTCCATCGTGGCGCCGCCGAGGGGGCGCGCCTCGTTGGCCGCGACCTCGATATCGAGCAGCAGCTCCTGCTCGACGAAGGTGACGAAGTCGAGCAGGTCGAGGCCGCTGCGGGCGCGCAGCCGGGCGAGGAGCTGGCCCGCATCGCGCAGGCGCTGCAGCCCCAGCTCGCTGAAGTTCTCGAGGGCAACGTGGCCGGGCTTCGCGGTGGTGACGAAGTCGAGCGCGTCGACGATCGATCCACCCTCGCCGCCGGCGACCGACGCGCGCAGGGCATCCCGCACCTCGTCGGGAAGCTCCTGATGGCGGTAGTCGCGCCGGGACAGCCACGAGGCAACGCGGCCGAGCGCGTGCAGGTCGGCGACGCCGACGCGCCAGCGGGAGCCGGCCAGAAGGCGCACCAGATGGGATCCCGCCGACGGGTCGTTGACCACCGTCAGTGCGCTCACCAGGTCGGCAATCTCGGGCTCGGCCATGAGCCCGCCGATGCCGAGCACGTGAAAGGGCACTCCCTGCTCGCGCAGCGCGCTGATGAAGAAGCGCTGCGTGGTGCGCGTGCGAAAGAGCATGGCCGCGCTCGGCAGCTCGCCCTTCTCGTCGGGCACCAGACGCTGCTTGAGCCACAGCGCTGCCGCCGAGGCCTCCTCTGGCAGGGTCTCCTCGACGACGACGCTGACCGGCAGGTCGGTCGCCGACGGGCCGGGCTCCAGCCGCTTGACGCGAGCGCTGGTGGCGGCGACGAGCGAGTTGGCGACGTCGAGGATGCGGCGGCCGTTGCGCCAGCTCGTCGTCAGGTCGAAGTGCTGGGCGTCGCCCCCGCCGAACTGCCGCGCGAACTGCTCGAGGTTCGACGCGCTCGCGCCGCGCCATCCGTAGATGGACTGGTTGGGGTCGCCCACGGCCATGACCGCCTGCCCGGCGAAGAGCCCGGCGAGCATGCGCGTCTGCACGACGCTGGTGTCCTGGTACTCGTCGAGCAGCACGACCCGGTGCTGCTCCCGCAGTGACGTG
>JBIIAR010000318.1:0-3016 GCA_044239765.1 Microbacteriaceae bacterium | reverse complement strand
CGTCGATTTGCTCCTGGAGGAGCGTGACTGCCATGGTGGGGGTCGAGCTGGTCATCGACGACCTTATGTTCGAGGGTCGCGCCGTTAATACCGCCAGATTCGTCGATCTTGTCGATGGCGATTTCAGGACCTCGCGCTGGGCACCTGAGGATCCGGCGAGCGGACCGGTCAGAGACAAGCTCGCATAAATCGAGAAGGTGCCTCCAATAGTGTGAAAACGGATAACGGTCTTCACCAGTACGGCTTCCGGGCGCGTAGCGACGGACGGTCAGAGCACACTTGACTTATGACACTCAAAGGTCCGAGTCGATCGACTACACGTCAGAGTGCACGGTCTGCATCGACTACGAGGACGGAGGCACCACGAACCGACTCCTCTACGAGCGTTCACATTCATCGGGCTCACGATCGTGCGGCTTCATGTCATCTGCCAACGCGTGCACTAGCGACGCCAACTGCTCGATTGAAGCGATCGGCCACGCCGCCAGGGCTCGGGTGATGCTGTCCTGGATCGGTCCCTGCGCCACGGAGAGGCGCGCCTTCCCGAGGGCGCTCGCCTCGAGCAGACGGACGCGCCCGTCCTTCGCATCATGCCTGCGGGCGATCAAGCCGAGCGATTCCAACTGCGAGACCTGTCGACTCACCAGGCCCTTGTCCGCGGCTAGGCCCTCGGCGAGCGACTTCTGGCTCAGCGGGCCTCGGCGGGCAATGGCCGTCAGTACCTTGAAGGTTCCGACTGGCATGCCGGGATGTACCGCTTCGGATGCCAGCACATAGTAGCGACGGAGCTGATCGGTGAGTTCCCTGAAGGATCCCTCAAGCGCGTCGATGGACTGGCGACGACGTTCGTCGCCAGCGCCGTCGACAGCGCCCCGGGCCATTACCTGTCGCGCCCGTCCGGCGAGCCGGGAACCGCAATCGAGCCGGTGGCGGTGAGGGTGGCCATGGCCTCGGGAACGCTCACCGTCGCGAGGTCCGCTTCGCTCGCGGCGATCCGCTCGCTCGTCGTCATGGTGGTCAGGGACCGGTTCGGCAGGAAGATGATCGCGATCAGGCTGAGGATCGCGAACGGCACAGCGATCAGGAATGAGTGCGAGATCCCGTTGGCGTAGATGTCCTCGAACACCACCCGTAGGGCTGCGGGCATCTTGGACACCTCCGGAAGGGCTCCCGATTGCAGCTGCGCGATCCACTCGGGAGCCTTGTCTCCGAGACTCGCGATGGCGGCCGCGATGTCGTCCTTGCGCTCGGCCACCAGGTCGGTGACCCGTGTCGCAAGGGCAGCACCCATCACTGAGACACCGATGGTGCCGCCGAGGCTGCGGAAGAAGGTCACTCCCGAACTCGCCACGCCGATCTCCGAGGGATTGGCGGTGTTCTGTACCACCAAGACCAGGTTCTGCATCGTCATCCCGACGCCGGCCCCCAGCAGGAACATGTAGACGGACACCAGGAAGAAATCGGTGTCGTAGTGGATTGTGGACAGTAGGTACGACCCTGCGATCAGCAGCACGGCCCCGACGAGCAGGTACGGCTTCCACCGGCCGAACCGGGTGATGAGCGCGCCGACCCCCACCGAGGCGATGAGGAGCCCGCCAATCATGGGGATCGTCATCAGGCCTGCTTGGGTCGGGGTTGCCCCCCGCGCGAGCTGCATGTACTGGCTGAGGAACACCGAGGCGCCGAACATCGCGATGCCGGTGGAGAGCGATGCGATGACCGCGAGCGTGAAGGTCCGGTTGCGGAACAGCGTCAGCGGGACCAGGGGCTCCTTCGCGCGGAGCTCCACGACGATGAAGAGGGCCGTCGCGACCAGGGCTCCGCCGACCATGAGGACGGTGGTCAGGCTCCACCAGTCGTAGTCCTTGCCCGCATTCGTGACCCAGATCAGCAGCAGCGATACCGCGGCCGACAGCAGCACGATCCCCAAGTAATCTATCGACACCTTGCGCTTCGGGCGCGTCACGGCATGGAGGGTCTTCTGCACCAAGATCAGCGCGACGACGGCCAGCGGGAGGGCAATGAAAAAGTTGTAGCGCCATCCGAAAGCGTCGGTGATCGCGCCGCCCAGCAGGGGGCCGCCGATGGTGGCGACAGCCATGATGGCTCCGAACAGACCCATATATCGGCCGCGCTCACGAGGGCTGATGATGTCTGCCATCAGCACTTGGCTGAGGGCCGCGAGCCCGCCGGCGCCGAGCCCCTGAACCGCACGGGCCGCGATGAGCATCTCGGGGTTCTGCGCGAAACCGGCCGCCGCGGTGGCGAGCACGAAGATGACGATCGCGACCTGGTAGAGCACCTTGCGGTTGAAAAGGTCCGCCAGCTTGCCCCAGATCGGGGTCGAGATTGCCGTGGTGAGGAGCGTTGCGGTGATCACCCAGGTGTACGCGCTCTGGTCGCCGCTGAGGTCGTGCAAGATGACGGGCAGTGATGTGGATACCACCGTCGAAGCGAGCATCGACACGAACATGCCGAGGAGGAGGCCGGAAAGGGCCTCCAGAACCTGGCGGTGCGTCATGGAAGGCGTCGGCGCGACCGACCCAATGGAAGGGTTGGACATGTAAATCCTTTGAACATGGGCTTCAGGGAACGCGGCGACACTGACGCAGGTTGACTAAAGTCAACGAGTCCAATCATACGTATCAGTTGTCGGTTGTCAACCTTTGTCCGCCGCGCTCTGGCCTGATCAGATAGCGGGTCATAGACAGGGCACGTCCGGAGCGCAGCTCAACCGCGACTACGGTGTCACGCCTTTTCCGGGATGGCCTTCCTGGCTTGATTGGCTTGGTCGGTCAGCATTCGGAGGAGGGCACGTGGTCCGCCGCCGGAATCGTCCAGTCGGCCCATCTTCAAACCAGGGAGCTTCGGTTGGGTCGCTTCGAGTTCACCGACGACACTGTCCAGACTGTTGATCAGTTGAGTGAGCTCGGCACGCACTGGATCGCGAGGTCCGATTAACAGCTGGCCCAGGTCGTGCGCTAGGTGTACTTCCCCGTGACGTTGTGAACACGGG
>JBIIAR010000035.1:0-11766 GCA_044239765.1 Microbacteriaceae bacterium | reverse complement strand
CCCAAGATCGCGGGCCAGTTTCGCGCCGCCGCGGCCACCTTTGGGCGCACCGCCACCGGGGTGCCGTTCAACAACTACGCCGTCTTCGTCGCCGACCGCGAGAGCATCGGCATCTACGGTGGCACCGGCACCCTGCGGGTCTCACTGCCGACGGCGGCGCTCGTGCAGGCGACCTACCAGCCGGTGACCATCGGCATCCGCACGCTGACCGAGTTCATCCTGGTGTTCGCCGACCAGAACGGACAGCACTGGCCGATCGAGCTGCTTCCGGTGCGCTGGCCAGGTGTCGTCATGCGATCTGTGCCTGCGGGAGACTTCGCGCCCGAGTATGCGGCGATGCAGGCCGCCACGCACCCGGGGTCCTAGTTCCACAGGTACGCGTATCCCCGATCGTCCATACCCACAGGCACCGGCGGGCAGTCCACGGGCACTGTCTTGTCGGCGACAATTCGCTCCTGGTCCTGCTTGCGAATGGCGAAGTAGGGGTGCCAGTTGCCCTGCTCTGCTATGAACTTCTCCCTCGACGGGGCTCCCCAGACCTCACCGCCGTGCAGAGCCAGGCACGGCACGAGCATCTGCTCGAAGTAGTCGTAGAGGTAGTTCTGCTGCGCGGTGTTGTACCACCCGTCTTCGACCCAGAAACTCGTGCTGCACTCGTAGGTCGCGAGCGCCTCGGCCTCGTGCGGTGTGCTGCCATCGGTGTAGGTGGAGTATCCGCCGTCAATGACCTGGTAGCTGTCGAAGCCCGCGTCATTCATGCACTTCACAAACCGTTCGGGCCACTCCTCCGCCGACACCAGCGTCACGGGCGTGGCCGCCGGTCGCTGGTCATCCGGAAGCCCGGAGAACTCCCAGTAGCCGTCGCTCATCAGCTGCTGCGCGGCCCGGCGTTCTGACGCGCTCAGCCCGGGTGCCGGAGCGCTCGTCGCCGAGCACCCGGCGAGCACGACCAGCAGCGCCACAGCGACGAGTGCTCTACCCATAGATCTTCTCGGCGTACGAGGGGCCGTAGTACTCCTCAAGAACAGTCAGGTCTTCGCCGGGCCGCTCGATGCTCTGCGCGATGACCGCGCGGCGCGGTGCCGACTCGGGCGACCACGTCTCGGGCTCCCACGCCTTCGAGCGCAGGAAGGCCTTCGAGCAGTGGTAGAACACCTCGTCGATCGCGACCTCGAGTGCGAGGATCGGGCGGTGGTCACGCACGATCATGTCGTCGAAGTAGGCGGCATCCGACAGCAGTCTCGCTCGGCCGTTGACACGCAGGGTGTCGCCGCGGCCCGGGATGATAAAGATCAGCCCGACGCGCGGGTTCTGCAGGATGTTGTGAAAGCTGTCGGCCCGCCGGTTGCCAGGCCTCTCGGGAATCGCGATCGTCGTGTCGTCGATCACCGTGGTGAACCCGGCCGGATCACCCTTGGGCGACACGTCATGATTGCCTTCGGCATCGGATGTGCCGATCAGAACGAGCGGGGAACTCGCCAGCCACACCCGGTCGAGCTCGTGCAGCGCGTGCCGGGTCTTGTCGCGCGCGGCCGGCAGCGGCTCGCCCATTATCGCCACGAGTTCGTCCACCGAGGTGATCTGCGTCATGCTGCCAACCTACTCCCGCCCTCAACCCCGAATCCGGAGGGCGACACGCGGCGCAGAGCTCGGCGCGGCCGCGGCGCGCCGCAAGCGCCCTCCGGTTGCGGGGTGCACGACGCGAAACGGCCGCCCCCGCAGGGACGGCCGTTCGCAGAGCGAAGGACTAGCGCGCGGCCGAGCCCTCGACGTAGTCGGTGTCGGTCTGCTTCCACGCGAAGAGCGCACGCAGCTCCTTGCCGGTCGCCTCGATCGGGTGCGCCGCACCCTTGGCGCGCAGCTCGAGGAACTCGGGGGCTCCGGCGTCCTGGTCGTCGATGAAGCGCTTGGCGAAGGCACCGGACTGGATGTCGGCGAGAACGGCCTTCATGTTGTCCTTGACGCTCGGGTCGATGACGCGCGGGCCCGAGACGTAGTCGCCGTACTCCGCGGTGTCAGAGACACTCCAGCGCTGCTTGGCGATGCCGCCCTCCCACATGAGGTCGACGATGAGCTTGAGCTCGTGCAGCACCTCGAAGTAGGCGATCTGGGGCTGGTAGCCAGCCTCGACGAGGGTCTCGAAGCCGTACATGACGAGCTGCGAGGTTCCACCGCAGAGCACTGCCTGCTCGCCGAAAAGGTCGGTCTCGGTCTCTTCGGTGAAGGTCGTCTTGATGACGCCGGCGCGGGTTCCGCCGATGGCCTTCGCGTACGAGAGGGCGACGTCCCAGGCCTGGCCGGAGGCGTCCTGCTCGACAGCGATGATGTCCGGGATTCCACGGCCGGCAACGAACTCGCGGCGCACGGTGTGGCCGGGAGCCTTCGGGGCAATGAGAATGACGTCGACGCCCTCGGGAACAGCGATGTAGCCGAAGCGGATGTTGAAGCCGTGCGCGAAGGCGAGGGTCTTGCCCGGGGTCAGCTTGTCCTTGATACTGTCGGCGAAGATGCCGCGCTGGTGCTGGTCGGGGGCGAGGATCATGATGAGGTCTGCCCACTCGGCGGCGTCGGCAACCGACTTGACCTCGAATCCGTCCTCCTGCGCCTTCGCGGTCGACTTGGAGCCGTCCTTGAGGGCGATGGCGACCTCGACGCCCGAGTCGCGGAGGTTCTGCGCGTGCGCGTGACCCTGCGAGCCGTAGCCGACGATGGCGACCTTCTTGGCCTGGATGATGCTGAGGTCAGCATCCTTGTCGTAGAAGAGTTCGGTCATGATTTTCTTTCTGGTAGAGGTGTGAAAGCTAAGACTTGTAGACGCGTTCGGTGATGCTCTTGCTGCCGCGGCCGATGGCGAGCAAGCCGCTCTGCGCGATCTCCTTGATGCCATAGGGCTCGAGGATGCGCAGCAGTGCCTGGATCTTGCCGCTGTTGCCGGTCGCCTCGATGACGAGGGCATCCGTTGCGACGTCAACGATCTGGGCGCGGAACAGCGAGGCTGCCTCGAGCACCTGGCTGCGCGTGGTGTTGTCGACCCGCACCTTGATGAGCATGTGCTCGCGGGTGACGGCCTGGGCGCTGTCGAGCTCGACGATCTTGATGACGTTGACGAGCTTGTTCAACTGCTTGGTCACCTGCTCGAGCGGAAGCTCCTCGACGTCGACGACAACGGTGATGCGGCTGAGGCCCTCGATCTCGCTCTTGCCGACGGCAAGGGACTCGATGTTGAAGCCGCGGCGCGCGAACAGGCCGGCGACGCGCGTCAGCAGACCGGGACGGTCTTCGACGAGAAGGGAAAGGACGTGGCTCATGGTCTACTCCTCTTCCCACTCGGGGGCGTGGTCCTTGGCGTACTGCACCTGCGAGTTGCCGACGCCCTGCGGCACCATCGGCCAGACCATCGCGTCGCGGCTGACCACGAAGTCGATGACCACGGGGCGGTCGTTGGTGTCGAGCGCGAGCTGAATTGCCGCGTCGATCTCCTCTTCCTTGGTGACCCGAATGGCGAGGCAGCCGTAGGCATCCGCCAGCTTGACGAAGTCGGGGATCATCACCGTGTCGTGCCCGGTGTTGAGGTCGGTGAACGAGTGACGGCCCTCATAGAACAGGGTCTGCCACTGGCGCACCATGCCGAGCGACGAGTTGTTGATGATCGCGACCTTGATCGGGATGTTGTTGATCGTGCAGGTGGCGAGCTCCTGGTTGGTCATCTGGAAGCAGCCGTCACCGTCGATCGCCCACACCGGACGGTCGGGCTCGGCGACCTTGGCTCCCATGGCGGCGGGAACCGCGTAGCCCATGGTGCCGGCGCCACCCGAGTTCAGCCACGAGTTGGGGCGCTCGTACTTGATGAACTGCGCTGCCCACATCTGGTGCTGGCCGACGCCGGCGGCGTAGACGCCCTCCGGACCGGTCAGCTCGCCGATGCGCTGAATGACGTACTGCGGCGACAGCAGGCCGTCATCGGGCTTCGTGTAGCCCAGCGGGTACTGCGAGCGCAGCGACTCGAGGCGTACCCACCAGTTCGCGATGTCGGGCGTGTGCTCTTTGGCAGCGTCCGCGTAGGCGACGGTGAGGTCGACGATGACATCCTTGGCATCGCCGACGATCGGGACATCGGGGGTGCGGATCTTGCCGATCTCCGCCGGGTCGATGTCGACGTGCACGATCTTCGCCAGCGGCGCGAACTCGCTGGGCTTGCCGGTCACGCGGTCGTCGAAGCGGGCGCCGAGGCTGACGATGAGGTCAGACTCCTGCAGGGCAAGCACCGCGGGAACCGTGCCGTGCATGCCGGGCATGCCGAGGTTCTGCTTGTGCGAGTCGGGGAAGACGCCGCGGGCCATGAGGGTGGTCACCACGGGCGCGCCCGTCAGGTTCGCCAGTTCGAGAAGCTCCGCGGATGCGTGGGCACGGTTCACACCGCCACCGACGTAGAGCACGGGGCGCTCTGCCTTCGCGAGCAGCTCGGCCGCGGCCAAAATCTGCTTGCCGTGCGCCTTCACCACCGGGCGGTAGCCGGGCAGGTCGACCTTGGGCGGCCAGACGAACGCGGCGGACTTCTGCTGGGCGTCCTTGGTGATGTCGACGAGCACCGGGCCGGGGCGGCCGGTCGTCGCGATCTGGTAGGCGGCAGCGAGGGTCGCGGGAACATCCGCCGGGTCGGTCACCAGGAAGGAGTGCTTGGTGATCGGCATCGTGATTCCCACGATGTCGACCTCCTGGAAGGCATCCGTTCCCATGAGGGTCGAGAAGACCTGGCCGGTGATCGCGAGCAGCGGCACCGAGTCCATGTACGCGTCCGCGATGGCAGTGACGAGGTTGGTGGCACCGGGACCGGAGGTCGCGATGCAGACACCGACCTGGCCGCCGGTCGCCGAGTAGCCCTCAGCCGCGTGGCCCGCACCCTGCTCGTGGCGAACGAGAATGTGGCGAATGGTGGTCGACGCCATGAGCTCGTCGTAGAAGGGGATGATGGCTCCGCCGGGAAGGCCGAACACATCCTTGATTCCGAGATGCTCGAGCGAGCGCAGGATCGCGCCGGATCCAGTGAGCATCTCAGGCTCCTTGGAGGCGCGCGCCTTCGCTGTCGGCACGGGAATGGATTCCGTGGGCATTGATGATTCCTTTTGTCAGCTGGTGCGCAAGCGCTATCCAGTTACAGCACCCGTGCTCGCGGACTGCACGAGCTTCGAGTACTTAGCGAGAACACCGCGGGTGTAGCGCGGAGGAAGGGGAGCCCAGCCGTTTCGGCGAGCTTCGAGCTCTGCTGGGTCGACAAGTAGGTCGAGCGAGCGAGCTGCGATATCGACCCTTATTAGATCACCATCGCGCACGAAGGCGATTGGACCTGCGTCCACCGCTTCGGGAGCTATATGGCCGATACACAGTCCGGTTGTGCCGCCTGAGAATCTGCCGTCTGTCAAGAGTAGTACATCTTTTCCGAGGCCTGCACCCTTGATGGCCGCGGTGATGGCGAGCATCTCGCGCATGCCCGGGCCGCCCTTGGGGCCCTCGTAGCGGATGACGACGACCTCGCCGGCCTTGATCTCGCCGCGGGCGAGGGCGTCGAGCGCGCCGCGCTCGCGCTCGAAGACGTGGGCGGGTCCCTCGAAGGTCTCGGCGTCGAATCCGGCCGTCTTGACCACGGCGCCCTCGGGGGCGAAGGTGCCCTTGAGAACCGTGAGACCACCCGTCTTGTGGATCGGGTTGTCGAGCTTGCGCAGAACCGTGCCGTCGAGCTCGTCGGGGTTGAGCTCCGCAAGGTTCTCAGCGAGGGTCTTGCCGGTGACGGTCATGGCGTCGCCGTGCATGAGGCCCGCGTCGAGCAGGGCCTTCATCAGCACGGGGATGCCGCCGTGGCGGTCCACGTCGTTCATCACGTACTTGCCGAAGGGCTTGAGGTCGCCGATGTGCGGAACCTTGTCGCCGATGCGGTTGAAGTCGTCGATGGTGAGCTCAACCTCGGCCTCGTGCGCGATGGCGAGGAGGTGCAGGATGATGTTGGTCGATCCGCCGAGGGCCATGCCGACGGCGATGGCGTTCTCGAAGGCCTTCTTGGTGAGGATGTCGCGGCTGGTGATGCCGAGGCGCAGCAGGTTGACGACGGCCTCGCCCGAGCGGTGCGCGTAGTAGTCGCGGCGGCGGTCGGCGGCCGCGGGGCTCGCGGATCCTGGAAGCGCCATGCCGAGGGCCTCGGCGACGCTCGACATCGTGTTGGCGGTGTACATGCCGCCACACGCACCCTCGCCGGGGGCGAAGGCGCACTCGATGCGCTTCGCGTCTTCGAGGCTCATCTTGCCGGCCTGCACTGCGCCGACAGCCTCGAAGCTGTCGATGATCGTGATGTCCTTCTCCGTGCCGTCGCTGAGCTTGACCCAGCCCGGGGCGATCGAACCGGCATAGAGGAAGACGGATGACAGGTTGAGTCGCGCCGCGGCCATGAGCATCCCGGGGATCGACTTGTCGCATCCCGCCAAGAGAACAGAGCCGTCGAGGCGCTCGGCCATCATCACCGTCTCGACGGAGTCGGCGATGACCTCACGCGACACGAGCGAGAAGTGCATGCCCTCGTGGCCCATCGAGATGCCGTCGCTGACCGAGACCGTGCCGAACTGCAGCGGGTAGCCGCCACCGCCGTGCACGCCCTCCTTCGCGGCCTGCGCGAGGCGGTCGAGCGAGAGGTTGCAGGGGGTGATCTCGTTCCACGAGCTCGCAATGCCAATCTGCGGCTTCTCCCAGTCGGCGTCACCCATGCCAACGGCGCGAAGCATTCCGCGGCTGGTCATGGCCTCGATACCGTCGGTGACGGTGCGAGAGCGGGGCTTGATATCGACGGGCTGGCTGGGCGTTTCCGGCATGTTACGAGTGTAGAACTACGGCGGATGCGGCGCTGACGCTGGCTCGCGCAGCACTCTACTGCCCCAAACTGCGCCTATGGAGGCGCCACAACCCCACATTGGGGCAGCAAATGGGGAGAATCTCAGCTGCCGGCGGCTGCCGCGTCCTTCGGCAGCTTGCGCACGCGCGGCCGGCGCCGGCGGGTGGGGATCATCGAGCGCATCTCCTCGAGCTTGCCGAAGCAGAGCAGGCGGTCGCCCGCCTCGAGCACCTCGGTCTTGCGGGGGTTGGGAATCACGGTCGTGCCGCGGTAGAGCGTCAGCACCTGGATGTCGCGCTGCCAGAGGCCCGCGTTGCCGAGCGGCTGGCCGACGTGCTCCGCACCCGCGTTCATCACGATCTCGGCAACGCCGTAGCCGGTCGACACGGCCAGCCGCTGGCGCACGTCGATATCGGGAAAGGCCACCTCGTTGCTGATGTAGTCGATGATGGCGCCGGCGACATCCAGCTTGGTTGCCGTCTCGATGCCCTGCAGGCCCGGCGACGAGTTGACCTCCATGACGAGCGGGCCGTCGTTGCCCTCGAGCATGTCAACGCCGGCGATGCGCAGCCCCATGATCTGGGCGGAGCGCACGGCGGCGCGCTCGTACTCCGGGGTGAGCTCGACCGGCTCGACGGTGCCACCGCGGTGCACGTTCGAGCGGAACTCGTCGCCCACCGCCACCCGCCGCATGGCCGCGACCACGCGGTCCCCGACGACGAGGGCACGGACGTCGCGGCCCCGACTCTCGGCGATGAAGGCCTGAATGAGCACGTTCTGGTTCGTCGAGTGCAGCGTCTCGATGATCGCCTCGGCCACCTTCGCCTGCGGCGCGAGGATGACGCCGATGCCCTGGGTGCCCTCGAGCAGCTTGATGACGACGGGGGCGCCGCCGACCCGCTCGATGGCGGGGCGCACATCCGCGCGGTTGCGCACGAAGGCGGTCGGCGGCATCGCGATGTTGTGCCGAGAGAGAATCTGGGTCGCCCGCAGCTTGTCGCGGGCGTTGCTGATGCCGTTGGCCGTGTTGGGCGTGTAGACATCCATCTGCTCGAACTGGCGAACGACGGCGGTGCCGAAGTAGGTGATCGAGTTGCCGATGCGGGGCAGGATCGCGTCATAGGTCGAGAGGCGACGACCGCGAAAGTGCAGGTCGGGCTGGTCGGCAGAGAGGTCGATCGCGAAGCGCAGGGTGTTGAGCACCTTCACGTCATGGCCGCGCTCCACGGCCGCCGCCCGAAGGCGCGAGGTGGAGTACGACTGCGGGGCACGCGAGAGTATGGCGAGTTTCACGTGTGATCCCTGCGAAAATAGACGGATGGCGGACTCCTCTCATTCAAGCACCATCGTCGGGTGGCGCGAATGGGTCGCCCTCCCCGATCTCGGCGTCGACTGGATGAAGGCCAAGATCGACACCGGAGCCCGCACCTCGTCGGTGCACGCCTTCGACCTCGTCGACCACGGCGATCGCGTCAGCTTTCGGCTCTACCCGTGGCAGGAGACGGATGCCGACGGACGCGACGCGGATCTGCCAGTGCACGACCGCCGCGTCATCCGCAGCTCGTCGGGGCACGAGGAGGAGCGCATCGTCGTGCTGCTCAACGCGCGCCTGGCGGGGCGACTCGTCACCATCGAGACGACCCTGACCAACCGCGACTCGATGGGCTTTCGCATGCTCATCGGGCGAGAGGCGCTGCGGCAGGGCTTCGTCGTCGACCCCGCGGCGTCGTTTCTCGGCGGACGGGCGCCGAAGGCTGTGCGGATGGCGAACCGGGGGCGCTAGCTACTGCTCGTGCACGTCGCCTTCTCTGAGGTCGGCGAGGAGTGTGAGTGCGATGGCAACCTGCCGTGGGCCAGCCACGCGAAAGTTGGCGAGCGTCGCCCCCTCGCCGGCCTTGAGCCCCAGGTCGTCGGGCTCCAGCGCCGCAAAGGCGTCTTCGTCGGTGACGTCGTCACCCGCGAAGAACACCGCCGTGGAGTGGGTGTACTCGCGCAGGTGCTCGATCGCGTCGCCCTTGGTCGACGAGCGCACCGAGAACTCGAGAACGTCTTTGCCCGTGCGCATGGTGAGGGAATCGAGGTCGGAGCCGAGCTCATCCAGCGCCTCCAGGTGGGCGATGCGGCTGTTCGCCTCGGTGGCGAGACGGGTGTGCAGGGCAAACCCCGCAGGCTTCGGCTCGAGCCAGACCTGGTCGATGCTGTCGGCGACATCAGTGAGGGTGTCGCGCAGCGTCGCCACCCGCTGCAGCTCTGCAGCACTGAGACCAACGGAGTCACCCGGCTCGTCGAGGCGCAGCTCGATGCCGTGCGAGCCGACGAGAAGCACGTCGTCGGGCAGGTCGGCGACAACCTCGAGGCTGGCGAGCGATCGACCACTCACCATCGCGACACGGGTGTTGGGCATGTCGTGCAGCCGAAGCACGGCAGCGCGCGCCTCCGGCAGCGCCCGCGCCGCCATCGGGTCATCGACCTCGGGGGCCAGCGTGCCGTCGAAGTCGAGCGCGACAAGCAGCTGCTTGGTGCGGGCGAGCTCGCGCAGGGCACCGACGAGGGGCTCCGGAAGGCGCGAGAAATTGGGGGGTGTGTCGACGTCGACCATGGATCTCTACTGCCTGCCCTTGTGTCCCTGCGCGGTGAGCACCGCGAGAAACTCCGTTGACCACTTCTGCACGTCGTTCTCGAGCACGCGCTTGCGCAGCGCGCGCATGCGGGTGCCGCGCTCGGTCTTCGGCATCGAGATGGCCCGAAGCATGGCCTCTTTCATGCCGTCGATGTCGTGGGGGTTGACCTGCAGCGAGCGCTTCAGCTCGTCCCAGGCGCCGGCGAACTCGCTGAGAATAAGCACGCCGTCGTTGTCGAAGCGGGCGGCCACATACTCCTTGGCCACGAGGTTCATGCCGTCGCGCAGCGCGGTGACGAGCATGACGTCGGCGGCGAGGTAGAGCGCCACCATCTCCTCGCGCGGGTAGCCGTGGTGGTGGTAGCTGATCGCCTGGTGGCTGATGGTGCCGTAGTCGCCGTTGATGCGTCCGACGGTGAGCTCGATCTCATCCCGCAGCTGCATGTAGGCGGCGACGCGCTCACGGCTCGGGTTGGCGACCTGCACGAGGGTCACATCCTCGACGTTGACGGAACCGTCACGCAGCAGCTCGCCGAAGGCCTTGAGCCGGTGGCCGATGCCCTTCGTGTAGTCGAGGCGGTCGACACCGAGCATGACCGTCTTCGGGTTGCCGAGTCCATCGCGAATCTCTTGGGCACGCTGCTGCACCTCGGGGCGGCGGGCGATCGCCTCGAAGCTGTGCGAGTCGATCGAGATCGGAAAGTGCTTCGCGACGACCGTGCGGCCCTCGACCTCGACGTAGGGGGCGCGGGTCACCAGGCCCGTCAGGCGGCGCACCGCCCGCAGGAAGTTGCTCGCGTCAGCCACCCGCTGAAAGCCGATGACGTCGGCGCCGAGCAGGCCCTCGATGATCTGGGTGCGCCACGGCAGCTGCGAGTAGATGCCGTAGGGCGGGAACGGGATGTGGTTGAAGAAGCCGATGGTGAGGTCGGGTCGCAGCTCGCGCAGCATCTTGGGGACCAGCTGCAGCTGGTAGTCCTGCACCCAGACGACGGCGCCCTGCGCGGCGATCGCGGCCGTCGCGGCGGCGAAGCGCTCGTTGGCGACGACGTAGGAGTCCCACCACTCCCGGTGGTAGCTGGGAGCGGCGATAACGTCGTGGTAGAGCGGCCACAGGGTGTCGTTGCTGAAGCCCTCGTAGTAGCGCTCCACCTCCTCCTCGCTGAGCGGCACCGGCACGATGCGGATGCCGTCGTTGTCGAAGGGGGCGTACTCGATGTCGGGCTGGCCGACCCATCCAACCCAGGCTCCCTCGTTGGCCTGCATAACGGGCTCGAGCGCGGTGACGAGTCCCCCGGGGGATCGTGCCCAGCGCGTAGTGCCGTCCGCATCGGTGACGTGGTCTACCGGAAGCCGGTTGGACACCACGACGAAGTCATAGCTGCCGATGGAGGTCATGAGTAGTGCCAATCTACCAGCCGCCGGTCGCCTAGCATTGCGGCATGGTGACAACCCAGCTCTACCAGGGCGGCAAGCTCGTGAAGCGGGACTTTCCGGTTGCCGACATCTCGGACCACCTGGCGACCAAGGGCTGCACGGTCTGGGCCGACTTCGTCAACCCCTCCGCAGAGGACCTCGCGAGCATCGAGGAGGAGCTCTCGCTGCACCACCTCGCCGTCGAGGACGCCGTGCACGACTTTCAGCGCCCGAAGCTCGACCAGTACGACTCCCACCTCTTTCTCGCCGCCTACGCGGTCGCCCTTGACGAGACCACCGGCGAGCTCGAGACCCACGAGGTCAAGGCCTTCATCACCAAGCACGCGCTCATCACCGTGCACGAGAAGGACTTCGACATGACCGCGGTCGCGGCCCGCTGGGAGAACGACCCCGCCCTCTCGAAGCACGGCACCGCCTTTCTGCTCTGGGGCCTGCTCGACGCGATTGTCGACAGCCACTTCGAGGCGGTGCAGGCGCTGGATGCCCAGATCGAGCAGCTCGAGGACGCCCTCTTCGACGACCGCCCTCGCGACAAGGAGGTGCAGCGCCGCAGCTTCGAGCTGCGCAAGAGCCTCGTGCTGCTGCGTCGCGTCGTCACGCCGATGCGCGAGGTGATCAACACGATCATGCGTCGCGATGTGGCGACGATCGACCCCGGCATGCAGGCCTACTTCCAGGACATCTACGACCACGTGCTGCGCGCCACGGAGTGGACCGAGTCGCTGCGAGACCTCATCAGCACGATCCTCGAGACGAACATCTCGATTCAGGGCAACCGCATGAACCTCATCATGAAGAAGGTCACCAGCTGGGCCGCCATCATCGCGGTACCCAC
>JBIIAR010000317.1:0-3017 GCA_044239765.1 Microbacteriaceae bacterium | reverse complement strand
CGCCTGGCGGTTCGCCGGTGCGCCCTTCTCCAGGTAGGTCGCGAGCTGCGCCTCGTCAGAGATGGGAGGCAGCTCCCAGCCGGCGTCGAGACGTGTCTTGACGGTCACGTCAGAGCTCGACAGGAACTCGGCCCACTGGGATGCCGCCTCGATGTGCTCCGAGGTGGCCGAGACGCCGAGGGCGTTCGAGAAGACCGCGCTGGCCTGCTCGGTGTTGCCGGGCTCAACGGCGATGTCCCAGGTGAAGGGAACGTCGGCGAGAGCGCCGAAGATCCAGATGCCCGAGTGCAGCATGCCGAGCTTGCCCTCCTTGAAGAGGTTCGTGTCGAAGTCGGCGGTGCCCTGGCCCTGCTCGATCGTCGGCATGACCGTTCCGCTCTTGTTCACGAGCCACTCCGCTGCCTCGATGCCCTCGGGCGTGTTGAACGCGACCGCGGTCTTGTCGTCGTTGAGAAACTCGCCGCCGTTCTGGGCGAGCGCCTTGTAGTACTCGTAGAAGCTGATCGGCTGGTGGTCGCCCCACTGGCCGGCCGCGGCATCCGTCAGCGCTTCTGCGGCGGCCTTCTCGTCTTCCCAGGTCCAGTCGTTGGTCGGGTAGTCGAGTCCGGCTGCGTCGAACAGGTCGGCGTTGTAGTAGAGCACGACGTCAGAGAACGAGCTGGGCAGCGCGTACGACGTGCCGTCGGTCGAGTAGGCCTCGAGCAGGCTCTGGCGGTAGGCGTCGGGGTTCGCGACCTCGATCGGGGCAAGCACGCCGTTCGCCTGGTACGAGGCGTAGTTGGCGTACTCGATGTCGAAGACGTCAGAGACGGTTCCGGCGGCGAGGTCGGTCTGCAGGGCGGTTCCGTAGTCGCCGTAGGGCAGGGTGGTGACCTCGACGGTGATGTCGGGGTTCTCCTTCTCGAAGGCGTCGACGATGATCTGGAGGTTGTCCTCGTTGCCGTCGTTCGAGATGAAGTTGGTGTACGTGATGGTGACGGGACCGGAGTCCTCGGCGGGTGCGGTGCAGCCGGTCAGCACAAGTGCTGAGGCGCCCGCCACCGCGGCAATTGCCACGAGTGTACGGTTCATGTGGTGCTATCTCCCTTGATATCGGTGGTGGTGCTGTGGGTTGCCTCGGGGGTCACTTGATCCCCGAGGCGGCTACGCCCTGGATGACGTACTTCTGGGCGAAGATGTAGAGAGCCAGCATCGGCAGAACGCTGACGACGGAGCCGGCCATGATGACGTCCCACTCCGAGACGTACTGCCCCTGCAGGCCCGCGAGGGCGATGGGCAGGGTCTGCAGCTCTGGCTTGCGCAGAACGACGAGCGGCCAGAGAAAGCTGTTCCAGCTGCCCATGAACGCGAACACGGTGAGCGTGGCCAGAGCCGGACGGATATTGGGCAGGATGACGCTGCCGAAGATGCGAAAGTGGCCGGCGCCATCGAGCGTCGCCGCCTCATCCAGCTCACGCGGAACCTGGTTGATCGCCTGCCGCAGCAGGAAGATGCCGAAGGCGCTGGCAAAGGTGGGGAGCAGCGCACCGAGGTAGGTGTTGAGCAGGCCGAAGGTCTTCAGCTCGACGAACAGCGGGACGATGAGCACCTGCAGTGGAATCATCATCGTCGCGAGGTACACCGCGAACACGGCCGTCTGACCGCGGAACGGCAGGCGGCTGAAGGCGTAGCCGGCCGTCGCGCTCGTGAACAGCTGCACAACCGTGGTGATCGCCGCGAGCAGAAAGCTGTTCGCGATGATGCGACCGAAGGGCTGCTCACTGAAGAGGCGCGCGTAGGCCTCGAGCGATGGGTTGTCGGGGATCAGCTTCGGTGTCACCCCGAGGCCGGAGCCCGGGCTGATCGACGTGATGATCGTCCAGAGGAAGGGGAAGAACATCACGAGCGCGCCGGCGATGATGACGACGTGCAGCAGGATGACCCCGAGTCGGCGCTTAGCCATAGGTGACCCACCTCCGCTGCCCGCGTACCTGGATGAGTGTGATGGCGAGAATGGCGATGAAGAGAATCCACGACAGGGCGGACGCCTCTCCCGCCCGCTGGTACCGGAAGGTCAGGTCGTAGATCTGCTGCACGACCACCTGGCTCGCGCCGTTCGGCCCACCCCCGGTCATCGCGTAGACCTGGTCGAAGACCTGGAACCCGTTGATGAGCGAGATGACGAAGACGAAGAAGGTGCTCGGGCTCAGCAGCGGCATGGTGACGCTGATGAGGCGACGCCACCATCCGGCGCCGTCGACCTTGGCCGCGTCGTAGAGGTCGGTGTTGATCGCCTGCAGTCCGGCGAGCAGGATCACCATGACGAAGCCGAGGTCCTTCCATGCCGAGGCGAGGATGATCGACGGCATCGCCCAGGCCGGGTCGGTCCACCAGCCAGGGCCTTCAACGCCGAAGAAGGCCAGCACCGTGTTGACCACGCCGTTGCTCGGGTTGAGCAGCCAGCGCCAGACAAGGGCGACCACGATCCAGCTGGTGACCACCGGCAGAAAATAGACGCCGCGCAGAAACGAGCGGCCCTTGAGCGCGGTGTTGAGCGCGAGGGCGAGCGCGAGACCGCCGAAGTAGACGAGCGGCAGGTAGCCCGCCACGTAGTAGAGCGTGTGCAGGAAGACGTCGCCCGTGCGCGGGTCGCTGAGCAGCTTCGTGTAGTTGTCGAGGCCGACGAACTGCATCGGCGAGAGCAGGTTCCACTTGTTGAGGCTGATCCAGGCGGCGGCCACCATCGGACCGAGCACGAACAGCAGAAGCGGGATCGCACTGGGCAGCAGAAAGGCGAGAACCGTGAGCGCATACTTCGACCTGCGACTGCGCCGCGCCTGCACGGCGGTCACTCGTCGACCCCGTGCGGCGAGGACTGCTCGACGAGACGCTCGCGCACGAGCCGCCCCTGGTCGCCCGCCAGGTCGTCGGAGTCGAAGGGCGTAGCGAGCACGAGCGCAGCGGCGCCCTGCGCCCAGCTCTCGTCCTGCCACGACTCCACCGTCACCGGCACGCCGCGGCGGCTGGGGATGAGCGAG
>JBIIAR010000316.1:0-3041 GCA_044239765.1 Microbacteriaceae bacterium | reverse complement strand
CGCAGGTCGCGGCTCAGCTCGCGGGCGAGTGCGACCTTCTGCTGGTTGCCGCCGGAGAGGCGACCAGCGTGGGTGTCGATACCGGGGGCGCGGATGTCGAACTCGGCTAGCTTCTCTGTCGCGAACTCGGTGAGGTAGGCCGTGCGCAGGCTGCCGAAGCGGCTGACGAAGGGCTCGCTCTCACTGCGGTCGAGCATGAGGTTCTCTGCGATCGTGAACTCGGCGATGATGCCGTCTTCGGTGCGGTCCTCCGGCACGAAGCCGACGCCCTGATGCAGGATGTGGTTGACGCTCTTGCCGGTCAGCGGCTTGCCGTCGAGCGAGATCGTGCCCGTGACGTGCGACTGCAGGCCGATGAGGGCCTCGGTGAGCTCGGTCTGGCCGTTGCCCTGCACTCCTGCGATAGCGAGCACCTCGCCGGCACGCACATCGAAGCTGACCCCGTCGACGACGATCTGGCCGCGCGGGTCGACGACGGTGAGGTTCTCGACGACAAGCGCCTTCTCACCGAGCTTCGGCGCCTTCTTCTTGATGGTGAGCTCGACCGGACGGCCGACCATCATCGAGGCGAGCTCGGTGTTGGTGGCGGTCGGGGAGGCGGTGCCGACGACCTTGCCGAGGCGGATCACGGTGATGCGGTCGGCGACCGCGCGCACCTCGCGCAGCTTGTGGGTGATGAAGACGATGGAGGTGCCGGCGTCGCGCAGCTGGCGCATGATGGCGATCAGCTCATCCGTCTCCTGCGGGGTCAGCACCGCTGTCGGCTCGTCGAAGACGAGAACCTTGGCGTCCCGGGCGAGCGACTTGATGATCTCGACGCGCTGCTGCACGCCGACGGGAAGGTCTTCGACCAGAGCGTCGGGGTCGATGTCGAAGCCGAAGCGGGCTGAGATCTCGCGCACGCGCTTGCGGGCCTCGGCGAGGTCGAGGCGACCTCCGAAGCTGGTGGACTCGTTGCCGAGCATGATGTTCTCGGCCACGGTGAACACGGGGATGAGCATGAAGTGCTGGTGCACCATGCCGATGCCCGCCTGCATGGCGTCGCCGGGCCCGGCGAAGTGCTGGACGACGTCGTCGAGCAGAATGTCGCCCTCCTCGGCCCGGTAGAGGCCGAAGACGACGTTCATGAGGGTGGACTTTCCTGCGCCGTTCTCACCGAGAAGTGCGTGGATCTCACCGGGCTCTACAACGAGGTCGATGTGGTCATTTGCGGTGAGGGCACCGAATCGCTTGGTGATGCCGCGAAGTTCGAGCTTCATGGTTCCTGATTCTAGATGGGTGGTGTCGCCGCGCCCAGAAAGCGAGCGCAGAGGAAGCAGAAGGGGAGGCCAGTCGAGACTGGCCTCCCCCGATGCTGTGTCAGCTACTAGCCAGCGAGGTAGGAGTTGACCTTGACGTCACCGGCGATGATCGCGGCCTTGAGGGCCTGGACCGCGTCGTCGAGCTCGGTCGGAACAAGGCTGGCCTTGTCGTGGTAGTCAGCGATGCTGACGCCCTCGTTCTCGAGCGTGCCGACGTACGGCGTCACGTCGAACTCGCCGTTGCCGGCTGCGAGCACAGCGTCGTACGTGGCGACGTCGATGCCCTTGCGGATCGAGGTGAGCAGCAGGTCGCCGACCGACGGGTCGGACTCGAACACGTCAGCGTCAACGCCGAGCAGCGAGATGGACTTGCCGGAGTCGCGGATCGCGGTTGCAGCGCTCTGGTAGATCGGGCCACCGACGGGCAGAAGCACGTCGACATCCTGGTCGATGAGGGCCTGAGCGGTGCTCGACGCAGCAGCGCCGGCCTCGAAGCCACCGGTGAAGGAACCGTCGGTGCCATCCCAGCCGAGCACGGAGACGGCGGTGCCGTTCTCCTCGTTGTAGTACTCCGCGCCCTGCTTGAAGCCGTCCATGAAGATCGAGACGGTCGGGAAGTTCATGCCACCGAAGGTGCCGAGCTTGCCGGTCTCCGTGACGCCAGCCGACAGGTAGCCCGCGAGGAACGCGGCCTGAGCGGTGTCGAAGAGCACGGGCTTGATGTTCGGGGCGTCCGTGGTGCCGTCGAAGTCGTTGTCGGCAGCGTCATCGATGATGACGTACTCGATGTCCTCGTTCTCGAGGGCGGACTCAACGGTCGCGGCCGACAGCGCGAAGCCGACGGTCACGATGAGGTCGCAGCCCTGGCTGACGAGCTCCGTCAGGTTGGGGGCGTAGTCGGTCTCGGTGGCGGACTCGACGAGGATCGGCTCAACGCCGAGCTCATCGGCTGCCTTGTTGATGCCGTCGGAGCCCAGCTGGTTGAACGACTTGTCGTCGAATCCACCGGCGTCGGAAACCATGCAGGGAAGGAAGTCCGACGCTGCGTCGGTGCCGTCCGTGTCGTCAGCGGGGGCTGATGCGCAGCCAGCGAGAAGAAGTGCGCTTGCGGTGACGAGCGAGAGCCCGCCCACCACGGTCTTGCGAGATGTGATTCTCAAGATGTGTCCTCCAAGAAAGGCCCGGGAGTGCCCCGGCGTAGTGCAGATGACGTTACCCAATGTTTCAGGCTGGTTCGAGCAGAATCGACAAGAGTGCCCCAACAGTTATGAAGTTTCACGCGCTCGTAACAATGACGCGCAAGATTCGTGCGTGCGGCTCTGTTTCTTTGCTGTCAACGGCGCGGTCTAGAGTTTGCGGGTGGAGATACAGGCCTGCATCAACGGCAGTCGGCTGCGCGACGCTCACCCACGGCTGCCTCGCAGCGCGGCAGAGCTTGGCTGGGATGCCCGCGATTGCGCGCAGGCCGGCGCGACCAGCGTGCACGTGCACCCGCGAGAACCGCGACGGGAGTCGATGGGTGCCTCGGCCGTCGCGCGCACCGTCAACGCCATCCGCGCTGCCGCACCGGGGCTGCCCGTCGGCGTGACCACCGGCGCCTGGCTCGTCGAGAACCCGCGTGACCGCGTGCGGCTCATCGAGTCGTGGGACGTCCTCCCTGACTTCGCGTCGGTGAACTGGCACGAGGAGGGCGCCGACGATGTCTCTGCGGCGCTGCTCGACCGCGGCATCGGCCTCGAG
>JBIIAR010000315.1:0-3057 GCA_044239765.1 Microbacteriaceae bacterium | reverse complement strand
AGCCCGTCGCCCTCGGCGATCTGGAGCGCACCCTGGAGGCGATCCTCATGGTCGCCGACGAGCCGCAGGCACTGGTGTCGTTGGCGACCGGCCTCGGCGCGCCCGTGCCCGCGGTGCGCCAGTCGATCGAACGTCTCGTCGCCGACTACAACGGTGAGGGCGGGGGAGTGCAGCGCGGCTTCGAGCTGCGCGAGGTCGCCGGCGGCTGGCGCATCTACGTGCGCGAGCAGTACGACGAGGTCGTCAAGAGCTTCGTGCTCACCCAGAACCCGTCGCGCCTCAGCCAGGCCGCGCTCGAGACCCTCGCGGTGATCGCCTACAAGCAGCCGATCAGCCGCGGCGCGATCGCATCGATCCGTGCCGTCAACGTGGACTCCGTGGTGCGAACCCTGCTGGGCCGCGGCCTCATCACCGAGGCCTTCACCGACAGCGAGACCGGCGCCATCCACTACGCCACCACCGACCTTCTGCTCACCTCGATGGGCATCAACTCGATCGAGGAGCTCCCACTGATCTCGCCCCTGCTTGACGACGGATCGGCTGGCTTCGATGACTGATGCACCCAACCCCGAGGGCGAGCGCCTGCAGAAGGTGATGGCCGCATCCGGCGTCGCCAGCCGTCGGGTCTGCGAGGATCTCATCGCCGCCGGCCGTGTCGCCGTCAACGGCCTGCGCGTCGAGGAGGCGGGCCGCCGCGTGCTGCCGACCGACCAGATCACGGTCGACGGCAAGGCGATCCAGACCGACACGAGCAAGCGCTACCTCATGCTCAACAAGCCGGTCGGCATCTACTCGTCGCTGCTCGACGAGCGCGGTCGTCCTGACCTGCGGGAGTTCACGGAGCGCTACGAGGAGCGTCTCTTCAATGTCGGACGGCTGGATGCCGAGACCTCGGGCCTGCTGATCCTTACGAACGACGGCGAGCTCGCCCACGTTCTCGCGCATCCGTCTTTCGGTGTGATGAAGACCTACATCGCGAAGGTGAGCGGCGCAGTGACTCCGCAGACCATCGCAAAGCTCACGACGGGCTTCGAGCTCGACGACGGCTTCATCCAGGCTGACAAGGCCCGCCTGCTTGGATCGCCGCAGGGCGGCTCGAGCATGGTTGAGATCACGCTGCACTCCGGCCGCAACCGCATCGTGCGTCGCATGCTCGACGAGGTGGGCCACCCCGTCGTCGAGCTGGTGCGCCGCCAGTTCGGACCGCTGCACCTCGGCTCGCTGCCGATGGGCGGCATTCGCGACCTCTCGCGGGACGAGCTCGGCGAGCTGCTCACGATCAGCCGAGCCGCCGGGCGGGGCGAATGAGCCGCGTCACCGGCCAGGTGCGCATCGTCGGCGCGGGCCTACTCGGTTCGAGCATCGGCCTCGCGCTCGTCGCCAAGGGCGTCGACGTGATCCTGCACGACTCGTCGAAGGCGACGCTGACCCTCGCCGTCGACTACGGCGCAGGGCGACGCACCGCTTCGGGCGACGAGCCCGACCTCATCGTGGTCGCGGTTCCACCGGACGAGACCGCGGATGTCGTGGCCGACGAGCTGCAGACCTGGCCGACCGCCCTCGTGACCGATGTCGCGAGTGTGAAGGCCGGTATTCTCGCCGACCTGCACTCCCGCGGCTCCGATACCGCCCGCTACCTCGGCTCGCACCCGATGGCCGGACGCGAGCGCGGCGGCCCCATATCGGCTCGCGCCGACCTCTTTCTCGGTCGCCCCTGGGTGATCTGCCCCCACGACGAGAGCACGCCAGAGCAGCTGCGTCTCATCGAGGACCTCGCCCTCGACCTCGGCGCGGTCACCGTCGAGATGGCCCCCGACGAGCACGACCGCAGCGTCGCCCTCGTCTCGCACGTTCCCCAGCTCATCTCGTCACTGCTTGCCCACCAGCTGAGCGCCGCAAGCGACAAGGCCGTCGGCCTCGCCGGGCAGGGCCTGCGCGACACGACCCGCATCGCCTCGAGCAGCCCCGACCTCTGGGTGCAGATTCTCGCCGCGAACGCCCCCGCGGTGACGGACGCGCTGCGCTCCTACCGTGCCGACCTCGACGAGGTCATCGGCGCCCTCGAGAACCAGGCCGCAGCGGGATCGCGCCGCACCGTCGCCGAGGCGATCGCGCGGGGCAATGACGGCGTCGCCCGCATCCCCGGCAAGCACGGCGAGGCGAAGCGCTTCGCGAGCATCGTCGTCATGGTTGTCGACAAGCCGGGCGAGCTGGCTCGCCTGCTCACCGAGATCGGCGAGCTGGGCGTCAACATGGAAGACCTTCGCCTAGAGCACTCGCCGGGAGCCCAGTTCGGGCTCGCCGAGATCGCGGTGCTGCCCGAGGTGGAGAAGAAGCTTGTCGCGCAGCTCGAGGGGCGTGGCTGGAAGATCGCAGGAGAGCAAGCATGATCGTTGTCGCCGTCGACGGGCCCGCGGGCTCGGGCAAGTCCAGTGTGAGCAAGGCCGCTGCGCGCGTGCTCGGCTTCGACTACCAGGACACCGGGGCCGCCTACCGCGCCCTCGCGTGGAGCTGCCTCGACCGCGGCATCGACACCGACGACAGCGAGGCGGTGCTGGCCGGGCTCGACGACTTCGACTACAGCATCGGCATCGACCCCCTCGACTACTTCGTGCGGGTCGGCGAGACCGACGTCACGGAGGCCATTCGCGAGCCCCGGGTGACCGCGGTCGTCAGTGCCGTTGCGCGGGTGCCCGAGGTTCGCACCTACATGGTTGGGCTGTTTCGCAGTGTCATCGCGGCATCCGCCAAAGAGGGAATTGTGGTTGAGGGGCGCGACATCACCACCGTCGTCGCACCCGATGCACGAGTGCGGATTCTGCTCACCGCCACCGAAGAAGCTAGAATGGCTAGGCGTTCTGCCGAACTCTCCACAGAGTCGGCCGCGAAGACCGCGCAGCAGCTCAGCTCGCGCGATGCCCAGGACTCCAAGGTCGTCGACTTCATGAACGCCGCCGATGGTGTTGACACCATCGATTCCACTGAACTTGACTTCGATCAAACCGTGCAGGCGGTCGTCGATCTCGTACGACACGCTGGTTGAGCCTGTCGAAACCT
>JBIIAR010000314.1:0-3060 GCA_044239765.1 Microbacteriaceae bacterium | reverse complement strand
GCACCGTGACGATGCGCCCGTCGGTCGGAGTCTTCGCGATCTCGAGCAGCGCCGCCTTGTCGCCGAGGGGGCCGTTCCAGTGGAAGCTGCTCCCCCGCTTCTCGAGGGAGCGCAGGGCCTTCTGCAGCGCGGTCGAGTAGTTGCGGCCGATGGCCATCGCCTCGCCGACCGACTTCATGGTGGTGGTGAGCGTCGTGTCGGCCGCCGGGAACTTCTCGAAGGCGAAGCGGGGCACCTTGACGACGACGTAGTCGAGCGTCGGCTCGAAGCTCGCCGGCGTCACCTTGGTGATGTCGTTGGGGATCTCGTCGAGGCGGTACCCGATGGCCAGCTTGGCGGCGATCTTCGCGATCGGAAAGCCGGTCGCCTTGGAGGCGAGGGCGCTGGACCGCGAGACACGAGGGTTCATCTCGATGACGATGACACGGCCGGTCGCAGGGTCGATGGCGAACTGGATGTTGCATCCACCGGTGTCGACGCCCACCGCGCGGATGATGTCGATGCCGATGTCGCGCAGGTTCTGGTACTCGCGGTCGGTCAGGGTCAGCGCGGGCGCGACGGTGATCGAGTCGCCCGTGTGCACGCCGACCGGGTCAACGTTCTCGATCGAGCAGACGACAACCGTGTTGTCGGAGGTGTCACGCATGAGCTCGAGCTCGTACTCCTTCCACCCGAGGATCGACTCCTCGAGCAGCACCTCGGTCGTCGGGCTCTGGTGCAGGCCGTCGGTGACCATGCGCACGAGCTCTGCGCGGTCGTAGGCGAAGCCCGAACCGAGGCCTCCCATGGTGAAGCTGGGGCGAATCACGAGGGGGTAGCCGAGGTCCTCGGCGAAGTCGATCGCCTCATCCACCGTGTGGGCGATGTGGCTGCGGGCCACGTCTGCGCCGGCGTCGAGAACCAGCTGCTTGAAGATCTGCCGGTCTTCGCCCTTGTTGATCGCCTCGAAGTTGGCGCCGATGAGCTCGACGTCGTACTTTTCTAGGATGCCGTTCTTGTGCAGGTCGATGGCGGCGTTGAGCGCCGTCTGGCCGCCGAGCGTCGGCAGAATGGCGTCGGGCTTCTCCTTGGCGATGATGGTCTCGATGACCTGCCAGGTGATCGGCTCGATGTAGGTCGCATCGGCGAAGTCCGGGTCGGTCATGATCGTCGCCGGGTTGGAGTTGACGAGGATGACGCGCACGCCCTCCTCGCGCAGCACACGGCAGGCCTGCGTTCCCGAGTAGTCGAACTCGGCGGCCTGGCCGATGACGATCGGGCCGGAGCCGATGACGAGTACGGACTTGATGTCGTCGCGCTTAGGCATTACTTGCTGTCCTTGCGGGTCGAGCCTGTCGAGACCACGAGGTCCCGGAAGCGGTCGAAGAGGTAGTTGGCGTCGTGCGGGCCAGCTGCGGCCTCCGGGTGGTACTGCACAGAGAAGGCGGGGATGTCGAGGGCGTTGAGGCCCTCGACCACGTTGTCATTGAGGTTGACGTGGCTGACTTCGACGCGCCCGAAGCCGGCCGGCGAGTCGAAGGGCCCGTCGATCGGAGCCTCCACCGCGAAGCCGTGGTTGTGGCTGGTGACCTCGACACGACCGGTGGACTTGTCAACGACCGGCTGGTTGATGCCGCGGTGGCCGAAGGGCAGCTTGTAGGTGCCGAGACCGAGGGCGCGGCCGAGCAGCTGGTTGCCGAAGCAGATGCCGAAGAACGGCACCCCCTCGCGCAGGATTCCCTGCAGCAGCTCGACATGCTGGTCGCTGGCACCCGGGTCGCCCGGTCCGTTGGAGTAGAAGGCGCCGACCGGTTCGAGGGCCATGACCTCGTCGAGGGTCGTCGACTGCGGCAGCACGTGCACGTCGAAGCCACGGGCCGCGAGGTAGTTGAGCGTCGAGGTCTTGACCCCGAGGTCGAGCACGGCGAGGTTGCCGAGCTTCTCGCCTTCTGCTGCAACCAGATACGGCTCGGATGTCGACACCTCGCCGCTGAGGTTCTGACCGGCCATCTGCGCCCCGCCCGTGACCAGCGCGAGCTGCTGCTCCGGAGAGAGATCGGAACCGCTGAACACGCCGCCGCGCATCGCGCCGGCGTCGCGCAGGCGTCGCGTGACCGCCCGGGTGTCGATGCCGCTGATGCCCACGATGCCCTGCGCGACAAGGTCGTCATCGAGGGAGCGCTGGGAGCGGTAGTTCGACACAACGCGGCTGGGGTCGCGCACGACGTAGCCGCTCACCCAGATGCGGCTCGACTCGGTGTCCTCGTCATTCATGCCGGTGTTGCCGACGTGCGGCGCGGTCATGACGACGATCTGGCCGGCGTAGCTCGGATCGGTCAAGGTCTCCTGGTAGCCGGTCATGCCGGTTGCGAAGACGACCTCGCCGATCGTCTGGCCCGACGCCCCGTAGGCGCGGCCCTCATAGCGGGTGCCGTCTTCGAGGACTAGTACTGCTGTCACTTCTCTGCTCTCTTCATGAACTCGGTGCCGACCTCGATGAACCCCTCGGGGTCATCAAGTCGAAAGTAGCTGTCGACCGCATCGTCACCGAGAACCCAGTTGACGACGCTGAGGCCGTTGGGCTCGACGCCGCGGTCGATGGTCCAGCTGGCGCGGCCGATGCCGGTGATGCTGGTGGTCGGAAGGTAGCGGTCGCCCAGAAAGACGATGCCCGCCTCGGTGAACTGCAGGGTGGTGCGCTCCCGAAAGCCGAGGCCGTTGACGACCAGGCGCTCGAGCGGCGCGTCAGCCGGCGTGGTGGCGAGGTAGAGACCCTCGAAGCGGCCGAAGGTCTCGCCGAGCTCGGCGGGCGCCTCAACGAGGTGGGCGTAGCCAGACTGCCGCTTCTTGCGCCCCCACCAGCCGAGCGCCATCGCACCGAGTGCGAGCACGATCAGGGTGATGACGAGAATCGCCGAGATGCCGTTGTTATCCACGGGCAAGCTCCTCTACGAGAGAACCATCTCGCACGGTCACGGTGCCGTTGTGCACCGTCGTCACGATGCGACCGGGCAGCTCCCGGCCGAGGTAGGGCGAGTTGACGCTCTTGCCGTGCAGGTGCTCGACGCCGAAGACGCTGGT
>JBIIAR010000312.1:0-3063 GCA_044239765.1 Microbacteriaceae bacterium | reverse complement strand
GTTGCAGCCCCGCCCGCTGCTGCTGACAGCTCCAACGCTGGCTACGTCACCCCCCTCGTACGCAAGCTGGCACACGAGAAGGGCGTCTCGCTTGAGACGCTCACCGGCACGGGCGTTGGCGGTCGAATCCGCAAGCAAGACGTGCTCGACGCCACCGCGGGCGTTCCGGCCGCTTCTGCGCCGGCCGCCGCTGCTGCACCGCTCGAGACCTCGCCGCTGCGCGGCACCACGGTTGCGATGTCGCGCCTGCGCAAGGTCGTCGCCGAACGCGCCGTCATCTCGATGCAGACCAGCGCTCAGTTGACCACCGTCGTCGAGGTCGACGTGACGCTCGTAGGTGCGTACCGCGACAAGGTCAAGGCGGACTTCCTCGCGAAGACCGGCAACAAGCTGTCGTACCTGCCGTTCTTCGCCCTGGCCGCCGCCGAGGCGCTCAAGGCGTTCCCGATCATCAACGCGACGATCGAGGGCGACACGATCGTCTACCCGGCCACCGAGAACATGAGCATCGCCGTCGACACCGACCGCGGCCTGCTCACCCCGGTGATCCGTGACGCGTCGACGCTCGACATCGCCGGCTTCGCCGCGCAGATCGCCGACCTCGCCGACCGCACCCGCAACAACAAGCTCAAGCCCGACGAGCTCGCCGGCGGTACCTTCACGCTGACGAACACCGGATCGCGCGGCGCGCTGTTCGACACTCCCGTCGTCTTCCTTCCGCAGGTTGCCATTCTCGGCACCGGCATCGTCGTGAAGAAGCCGGTTGTCATCAGCAGCCAGGGTCAGGACTCCATCGCGATTCGCCAGATGGTCTACCTCGCCCTGTCGTACGACCACCGCATCGTCGACGGCGCGGACGCCGCCCGCTTCCTCTCGGCCGTGAAGGACCGACTCGAGGCCGGCAACTTCGCCGCGAACCTGGGTATCTAAGCTGGCACGTAGCCTCTGATTCGCCACCCGGCCTCCGTCTTGACCACCAAGACGGAGGCCGGTTGCTCGTTGTCGAGGTAGTTCAGCAGCGCCGCGTCTCCCATGCGCTCGCGGAGCTCGATCGCGACGGGCTCGATCGCGGGTCGGCCGCCATCGCCGCGCTCGATCGAGCGGATCAGCTCGACGTCGTCGGCCATCGCCGCCGAGTCCGCCTGCAGCACGGCATCGAGGCAGAGGATCGAGAGATCGCGGATGCAGTCGTTGCGCACCCGGATGAGCGTCGTGAGCGCCTGCACCGGGTCGTCCTCGACGACGGGACCGCTCGCCGCCAGGGTCGGAGCGGCCGTCGGGGTGAGCTCCTCTGCACTGCCGCCCGAGGGGATCGAGATCGCGATGACCAGCGTCAGAGCGCCGGCAGCGATGGCGAGCCACTTCGGCTTGCGAAAGCGCTGCGGAATCCTCTGCAGGTAGGGCTCGAACCATCTCTGCGCTGGGGTCTCAACGAGCTCGACCGGCTCGGCTCGCGCGGTGCGCAGGGGAACAGGCTCGGGCACCGCATCCGCCGCGAAGCGCACCGGGCTGGCAGCGGCGAGGGCGAAGACGCGCTCGGACAACTGCGCCGGCAGCGACTCCGGGTAGCCGACGAGCGTGGCGAGCCAGCCCCCCAGCTCGGCCGCGGCCGGCACCCGCTCGAGCACGGCGGCCGCCAGGGCGGCCAGCGCCCGACGGTCGACGTCGGTCGGCTCACCCACCACGGCGTGACCGAACCCACTGAGCACCGGGGCGCCCGACTCGCGAAACAGCACACGGCTGGCCGTGATCGCCCCGTGCGTGACACCGGATGCCTGCATTGCGACGACGGCCGCGGCCAGCGGGGCGAGGATCGTCACGGCCTCCCCCGCGGCGAGCTGGCCTCGCCGGGCGAGCAGCTGGGCGAGGCTGCCGCGCTCGAGCCGCTCGAGCACCAGCACGGGCCGCCCGTCGGCGCCGCCCGACAGGTCGCGCAGCTGCACCGTGTGCGCGTGGCTCGCCGCCGTCAGGGCGCGCAGCTCGGCGTCGACCGACTCGAGGGAGGTCGACGGCAGATAGACCTTGAGGGCGGCCGTTCGGGGCTCTGCGCCGCCCGCGTGGCCGAGGAACACGTCGGCGCGCGAGCCGGAGCCGAGCTTGCGGACGATGCGGTAGCCGGCGACTGTCTCTGCGATCATCGCCACAGCATCCGTCTCGTTGCGGGTCGAGCCCGTCGAGATCCGGAAACCTGTGGATGCACTACCGCGGGTTAGGATTGCCGCGTGATCGACTTTGTCGTCGCGGGGCTAAGCGCCAACTCCGTGCCGTACATTGAAGCCCTCGAGCTTCAGCGCGCTGTCCATCGATCCGTCGTTGCGGGCACTCGCCCCGACACGGTGATCCTGCTCGAGCACCCCAGTGTCTACACCGCGGGCAAGCGAACCGAGCCGAGCGAGAGACCGATCGACGGCACCCCCGTCATCGACGTCGACCGCGGCGGCAAGATCACCTGGCACGGGCCAGGGCAGCTGGTCGGGTACCCGATCCTGCGGCTCGCCGAGCCGATCGACGTGGTCGGCTACGTGCGGCGCCTCGAGACGATTCTGATCGAGACCCTCGCGCTGCTCGGCGTGATCGGCGAGCGAGTCGAGGGACGATCCGGCGTCTGGGTTGGTAACGACAAGATCGCCGCCATCGGCATCCGTGTCGCCGAAGGTGTCACCATGCACGGCTTCGCCATCAACTGCGACAACGGCTTCGAGGCCTACGACTCCATCGTCGCCTGCGGAATCCGCGACGCCGGCGTCACCTCGATCAGCCGCGTGCTCGGCTACACCGTCACCACCGAGCAGGTCGCACCGCTCGTCGAGCGCGCCTTCACCCGAGCGATGGCCGCCGCATGAGCGCCGACGGCCGCAGGCTGCTGCGTCTCGAGGTGCGCAACGCCGAGACCCCCATCGAGCGCAAGCCCGAGTGGATCAAGACCGTCGCCCGCATGGGACCGGAGTACCGGCAGCTGCAGCAGCTCGTCAAGAGCGAAGACCTGCACACCGTCTGCCAAGAGGCCGGATGCCCGAACATCTTCGAATGCTGGGAAGACCGCGAGGCCACCTTCCTCATCGG
>JBIIAR010000034.1:0-11969 GCA_044239765.1 Microbacteriaceae bacterium | reverse complement strand
CTGGTCGATGGCGCAGAGACGACGACGTGGGGGTACAACGGCGACTACCTCGGCCCGACCCTCGTCGCGAACAGCGGGGAGACCGTCGAGGTCGACCTGCACAACGAGCTCGCCGAGCCGACCACGGTGCACTGGCATGGGATGCTGCTGCCCGCCGCAGAAGACGGCGGGCCCGACTCCCCGGTCGAGCCGGGCGCGACCTGGAAGCCGAGCTGGACCATCGACCAGCCGGCGGCGACGCTGTGGTACCACCCGCATCCCACCGGTGAGACTGAGCGGCAGGCGAGTATGGGCCTGGCCGGCATGTTCATCGTGCGCGACGAGGCCGAGGCGGCTCTCGACCTGCCGCGGCAGTACGGCGTGGATGACGTGCCCGTCATCGTGCAAGACATTCGGCTTGACGGCGCCAACCAGCTCAGCCGCGACACCCGCGGCTACGTCGGACCGATCGGCGACCAGCTGGCGGTGAACGGCGTGATCGGTCCGTACCTCGACGTGACGACGAGCGCGGTGCGGCTGCGGCTGCTCAACGGATCGGCCGCCCGGAGCTACAGATTCACCTTCTCTGACTCGCGGGTCTTCTCGCTCATCGCCACCGACGGCGGACTGCTCGACGCGAGTGCCGCGCTGACCTCGGTGCAGCTCTCACCCGGCGAGCGGGCCGAGATCGTCGTGCCGATGACCGCGGGGGAGACGGTGGTGCTGCGTTCGCAGGGTGTCGACCTCGGCGCCATCGACCGCATCGAGGAGCGCAATGCGGCACTCGACAGCCTCGACGTGCTCGAGCTGCGCGCCGCTGATGTGCTCGCGCCCTCGTCTTTCGTCGCGGGCGATCTCGTGCCGGTCGATCGCCTCGCGCTCGCCGACGCGAGTGTGCACCGCCGGTTCGTGCTCAACGACATGCGCATCAACGGCATGGCCATGCACGGGGGAGCGGCCGATCTCTCGGTGGCGAGCGGGTCGACCGAGGTGTGGAGCGTCGTCAACTCGATGGGGTAGCCGCACAGCTTTCACGTGCACGGGGTGTCGTTTCAGATCCTGACTATCGACGGCTCCCCACCGCCCCCGGAGCTCAGCGGCTGGAAGGACACCATTCTCACGAGGCCATCAGTCGACTACGAGCTCATCATGACCTTCACCGCACAGCCCGACGAGACGCACGCCTTCATGTACCACTGCCACCTGCTCTCGCACGAGGACGCCGGAATGATGGGCAGCTTCACCGTGGTCGCGCCGGGCAAGGAGACCCTCGCGCAGGGTGGCGAAGGGATGGGAGGCTAACCCCCGTAGTCATTCGGTGGCCCGCGCCATTCTGCGTGGCTCGCCCCTCGGCGAGGCTGGTGAGACTATTCAAGGAGACCACCATGACCACGACTGACATTCCTGACCGCAGCAGCGGCTACCTCGCCCTCTGGCGCGCAGTTCCGCGTGAGCTGGGATTTCACATCATCTCGCTGCCTGTCGCCCTGGTGACCTTCGGCATCACCGTCACCTTCTTCTCGATTGCCACCGGCGCCATCGCGACCGTGGTCTTCGGGGTGCTCTTCGGCGTTGGCGCCCTGTACGCCGCCCGATACTTCGGCGCCTTTGAGCTGACGCGTCTCGAGTGGGCGGGGCGGCGACCGGTGCGGCGCCCGGTGTGGCTGCAGAAGGTCCCCGGGTTCTGGGGCTGGCTGCGCGCGGTGTTCGGCAACGGACACTACTGGCTCTACCTGCTGCACTCGATGGTCGTCAACATCATCGTCGCAACGGTCACCTGGTCGATCTACATCACGTGGCTCGCAACCGCGCTGGGCGGGCTGACCTACGGTCTGTGGGCACCGACGATTCCACGGGGTGACCGCGGCTGGAACCTGTCGATCTGGGTGCTCGACCTGCTCGGCCAGGCCACGGGCGGCATCGACTCGCTCGCCCTCGACATCGCCATCTACGCGATCGTCGGTGTGGTCTTCGCCGCAACGCTGCCTTTTGTCAGCCGCGGCCTCATCATCGTGCACGAGCTGATCGCGCGGGGCATGCTCAGTGCCTTCGCCTCGGATGAGCTGCGCCAGCAGGTCGCCGACGTCACCGCCAGCCGTGGGGCCGCGATCTCGGCCGAGGGGCACTCGCTGCGCAGGCTGGAGCGCGACATCCACGACGGACCGCAGCAGCGCCTCGTGCGCCTGCAGATGGACCTCGCGGCCGCCGAGCGCCAGCTCGACGCCGACCCCGAGAAGGCGCGCGGTCTCATCACCGAGGCGATGGCGCAGTCCAAGGAGGCCCTGGAGGAGCTTCGCTCGCTCTCGCGTGGCTTCGCCCCGCCGATCCTGCTCGACCGCGGCCTCGTCGCGGCGCTCGAGTCCGCTGCCGACCGCAGCACGGTTGAGGTGAAGATCGTCGACGAGATCGGCGAGGTATCGCTGCCGCAAGAGATCGAGCGCAACGCCTACTTCGTCGCGAGTGAGGCACTCGCCAATGTCGCCAAGCACGCCGGTGCCACCGAGGCAACGGTGCGCGTCTGGACCGACGACGAGCCGTCTCTGACGGTCGCCATCTTCGACAACGGATCGGGTGGTGCGGTCGCGACCGCCGGGCACGGTCTCGCGGGCCTCGAGGAGCGCCTGCGCGGCCTCGGCGGCACCCTCGACGTGCACAGCCCGGTCGGCGGACCGACCAGCGTCGTCGCGCACCTGCCGCTGCCTACACTGGAGACGTGATCTCCGAGTCTCTCCGTGTGGCAGTGGCGGATGACTCCGTGCTGCTGCGCGAGGGGCTCGTTCGCGTTCTCGTCGAGGCCGGCTGCGATGTCGTCGGCAGCTTCGGGGATGGCGACGAGCTGCTCGCCGCGCTGCCCGATCTCACGCCGGACCTCGTCGTGCTCGATGTGCGCATGCCGCCCACCTTCAAGGATGAGGGCGTGCGCGCCGCGATCGCGGCACGTCTGCTGCAGCCGGGCCTCGGCATCCTGCTGCTGTCGCAGTACGTCGAGGTCGCCTATGCCCGCGAGCTGCTCAGCGATGGCAGCGGCGGCATCGGCTACCTGCTGAAAGACCGCGTCGCCAGCCTGGCGCAGCTTGAAGACGCGATCGCGCGTATCGCCGGCGGCGGAACGGTGCTCGACCCGGAGGTGGTCTCGCAGCTGCTCGGCCGGCGCACGGATCCGCTCGCGAGCCTGACGCCGCGCGAGCACGAGGTCATGGCGCTCATGGCGGAGGGGCGCACGAATGCGGCCATCGCATCCGCCCTCGTTATCGGCACGGGTGCCGTGGAGAAGAACGTCACGTCGATCTTTCAGAAGCTCGGCCTCGACGACTCCGGCACCGATCACCGGCGGGTGCTTGCGGTGCTGGCCTGGCTGCAGCGCTAGCCCTACAGTCGAGGCATGGCAAAGCTGCGCGTGCACAATCTGGCGGTCTCCCTCGACGGCTTCGCGACGGGGGAGGGGCAGTCGCTCGACGCTCCCTTCGGCCACGCGGGCATGCGCCTCATGGAGTGGTTCTTCCCGACGCACACCTTCGTGGCGATGTCGGGGCACGACTCCGAGGCGGTGGGTGAGGGAACACGCGGTGTGGATGATGACTTCGCCGCTAAGACCAACGACGGTATCGGCGCAGAGATCATGGGCCGCAAGAAGTTCGGACCGGTCGCCGACGAGTCATGGCAAGGCTGGTGGGGCGACGAGCCGCCGTTCCATTCGCCCGTCGTCGTTCTCACGAGCCACGAGCGCGCCGACCTCGCGCTCGGCGAGACGACCTTTCACTTTCGCAACCTGCCGCCGCGTGACGCGCTCGACCTCGCCACAGAGCTGGCCGGCGGTCGAGACGTGCGCCTCGGCGGCGGGCCGACGACCGTGCGCGGGTTTCTCGACGAAGACCTGGTCGACCAGATGCATGTCGTGGTCGTGCCGATCCTGCTCGGCCGCGGCGAGAGCCTGTGGGCAGGGCAGGAGGGCCTCGAGCAGCGCTTCACCGTCGAGACCACGGCGTCGCCCTCAGGGGTGACGCACCTCGTCTTCACGAAGCGCTAGGCGGCCCGCCGCAGCGTCGGCGGAGGTGCAAGAACATCGGAGGGGCTGACGAGAATCGAACTCGCATCATCTGTTTGGAAGACAGAGGCTTTACCACTAAGCTACAGCCCCGGGCGGTGGGGTCCCGGAGAAAAACCACCGACGTTTACTGTACCCGACTCGCGCCTATCCCGAGAACGACGTGACCGAGATGGCGTATCCGCCGTCGTCGTAGTAGTCCGCGGTCCAGGTCTCGGTGAGATCGCCAGTGATGATGGTGCACACGATCGAGTTGCCCGGCATCGTCGAGCCGGTGTCGGGGCATTCGACCAGATCGGGGGTCGGGTAGCCGTTCTCCGCGTAGTCGTCGAGGATCGACTGCTCATAGGCGGCGCGATCGTAGGTGCCGTCGTTGGCGACCTCGGCGATGGGATCGGTGGTGGTGGTGTCCGTCTCGCTGATAGTCGAGCGCCCGCTCTGCTCTAGCAGAAATGCGTAGATCTGGTTGTAGGCCAGCACGTACGTGACGGCCAGGGCGATGGTGAGAACGATCGAGGCAATGCCCAGCCCGATGCCCCAGCGGGAGCGCTTGCGGCCCACCGGCCGATCGCCGGAGAACTCGAACTCACGTGCCTTCTTGAGGCCCATGGACGAGAGGATGATGCCGATGAGGCTGAAGCCGAGAATGCTGAAGATCAGACCGGCGGTCGCAATGCCGTTGGTGGGGTCGGCGGTCGGCACCGGGCTGCTCGTCGAGTTCCACGAAGGCGCCACCGCGAACGACGGCTGCGGTGAGGTGAAGGGGCTGGTTCCGACCGCGTTGAATGCCGAGAAGTCGTTGGTGCCCGTGCTGAACGAGGGGCCAGAGAGACCTGACCCGATGCCGGTCTGCTCTGGCAGACGGCCGGCGAAGGGGTTGACGCCGCCGCCGGGAACGTTCGCGAGCGCGGGGGTCGCGACGGGTGGCTGCAGCGGGCGGGTGTCGTGGGTCCACTCGACCCCGCCCCACCAGCGTTCCTGACCCGGGTTGGCCGGGTCGGTGTACCAGCCCGCTGTGGGCCCACTGGTCGGATAGTCCGGCACGCGCGCATCCCCCTGAAATATTGACAACTGCAAGCTGAATCGCCAGCGTATCGGGCAGACAGGTCTGCCGCATAAACCCCGATCGAGGGGCGTTGACCGTGCCGTTAGTATTGCGATCACTACACCATCTAGCGAAGGACCATCCGATGAAGAAGCCGAGCATCTCGGAGCGTTTCCGCTACTGGTTCGACGGGTACATGTCGAAGGGCACCATCGCCCTCGTCGGGCTGCTCGCACTGGCCACCTTCGTCTTCGTGCTCGTGATCGGAACGATCGTCGCGGTTGTTCCCGCGCTTGGCCCGAAGGGTGACGACGACTGGAGCTTCGGCGAGTCGCTCTGGGCCAGCCTGCTGCGAACCCTCGACCCCGGCACCATGGGCGGCGACCAGGGCGTCGGGTTCCGCGCGTCGATGCTCGTCATCACCATCGGCGGCCTCATCGTCGTGGCCAGCCTCATCGGTATCATCTCCGGAGCCTTCGACGCGAAGGTCGAGGAGCTGCGCAAGGGCCGTTCACGCGTTCTCGAGACCGAGCACACCGTCATCCTCGGCTGGAGCCAGAAGGTCTTCCCGATCATCAGCGAGATCGTCATCGCCAATGAGTCCCGCGGAAAGTCGGCGATCGTCGTGCTCGCCGACGGTGACAAGGTCGAGATGGAAGACGAGATCCGCGCCCGCGTTCCGCACCCGGGCAAGACCAAGATCATCGTGCGCACCGGTGACCCGATGGACCTCACCGACCTCGAGCTCGCCAACCCGCACACCGCGCGCAGCATCATCATCGTCGCGCCGGAGAACAGCACCGACCCCGACTCCGTGGTGGTCAAGACCGCGCTCGCACTGACCAACAACCCGCGCCGCGGCGACAAGAAGTTCCATATCGTCGGTGAGATTCAGCAGCCCGGCTACATGGAGGCCGCGAAGCTGGTTGGCCGCGACGAGGCGCACTGGGTGCTCGCCAGCGACCTCATCAGCCGCATCACCGTTCAGAGCTGCCGCCAGAGTGGCCTGAGCGTGGTCTACCAGGAGCTGCTCGACTTCGACGGTGACGAGATCTACTTCAGCGTGCAGCCCAGTCTCGTGGGCAAGAGCTATCTCGAGGCGCAGTACTGCTTCGCCGACTCCAGCGTCATGGGGCTCGTCACCGCGCAGGGCGTCGTCATTAACCCTGCCGCTGACACGACCATCGCCGAGGGTGACCAGCTGATCCTCATCGCCTCGGACGACAGCGCGATCAAGGTGGGTGCCGGCGGCACCGCCGACGCATCGCTCATCACCGCTGGCGCCGTTCCCGCGGGCAAGCCGGAGCGCACGCTCGTGCTCGGCTACAACTCGGGCCTGCACGCCATGCTCAACGAGCTCGCCGAGTACGTGCCCGCCAAGTCGAGCGTGACCGTCGTCACCGACGTGGAGGTAGCGGATGTCGCGACCTACCCGAACATGAAGGTCACCATTCAGAAGGATGACTCGACCAGTCGCGCCGTGCTCGACGGCCTCGCGGTCAAGGACTACGACCACATCATCGTGCTCGCCTACCGGGAGCACCTCGAGGTGCAGCAGGCCGATGCCAAGACGCTCTTCACCCTGCTGCACCTGCGCGATATCGAGGACCAGCAGGGCATCGACCTCAACATCGTCAGCGAGATGCTCGATGACCGCAATCGCGAGCTGGCCGAGGTCACCAAGGCCGACGACTTCATCGTCAGCGACAAGCTGATAAGCCTCATGCTCTCGCAGGTCAGTGAGAACAAGCAGCTGACCGACGTCTTCAGCACCCTCTTCTCGAGCGTCGGCAGCGAGGTCTACCTGCGTCCGGCCGAGCTCTACGTGACGACGGGTGCCCCGCTCGACTTCTACACCGTGCTCGAGTCAGCGGCCCGCAAGGGCGAGACCGCGATCGGCTACCGGGTCGCAGCGCTCGCCCGTACGGCGGATGCCGCCTACGGCGTGCACATCAACCCGGCCAAGTCGGAGACGATCACCTTCGCCCCCGGCGACAAGGTGATCGTGCTCGCCGAGGACTAGCCCCGAGCTACTCGGCTACCGTCCACTCCCAGCGGGTGATGCCCGGGTCGAGGTCGGTGACCCCGCTCGGACCCCACGAGATCGCGGTGACCTCGGCGGCCATGTCGAGCACGATCGTGCCAGAGGCGTCAGTTCCGGCTTCGAACTCGGCGGGAAACTGCTCGGCCTCGGGGATGCAGCTGGTTCCGGCATCCGTGTTGATGACCTGGGTGCCGCTGTCGTCACCGAGGAAGCCGATCCAGTCGGACTGGTTCATACGCAGCGGGGCTCCGCCCTCCATGCGGCCGAGGTAGTCGGCAGCCAGGGTGAAGTTCATCGAGACGGCGATGAACTCACCGTTCTCGGGGCTGACCGCCTCGGGAGCAGTGCAGGTGAAGCCCGGCGTGATCGCGGTGACCGTGAACTGGATGGCGGCTGCATCGGAGTCGGCGAGCGTGATGGTTCCGGTGTCGCCGATCTCGAGGCCGAAGCCGCCGTTCTGGGTCAGGTCAGCCTCGTCAACCGCCGCGGCGTCGTCGCCGGCGGGGTCAGCGGTGTCATCGGGGGTGCCGGTGAAGAACTGCACCGCGTAGAGGATCACGGCGGCTGAGACGGCGGAGCCGATCACCGAGAGGGCAAGACCGGCAATCGCCTTGGTGCGGCCGACCGGGCCATCGCCGTCCCGCTGGAACTTCGCGGCGCGGCCGATGCCAAGCGCGCTGAGGATCAAGCCGGGGATGCCCGCGAGGGCAGAGAGGAAGAACGAGAGGATTCCCAGGGTCAGGCCGGCGTTCGCCGGGCCGTTGCGCGGCGGCTCGACATACTCGTTGGGCTCCCAGCTGCCGAACAGTCCCTCGTCGCCCTCGGCCCCAGCGGGCGCGGCTGTCGCCTGAGGGCCGCCGGAGATGATGTCGTTGAAACCGAAGTCGAAGGCGGTGGATGCCGCGGGCGCTGCCGTGGCAGCGGGACGCGAGAACAGGTCGTCCTGCGAGATCGGCTCCTGCTGCCCGAAGCTGACAGGAGCCTCGTCGGCGGCCTGCGGCTGGCCGAAGAGGTCGGAGCCGAAGACGGGTCTCTGCGGTTCGTAAGCTGCGGTCGGTTCGTAGGCTGCGGGCTGCTCGGACACGGGCGGCTCATACGCGACGGGGGGTGGCTCGTAGGCAGGCTGCTCGAATACGGGGGCCTCGTTGGCTGCTGGCTGTGCGGGCCACGCGCTCGGCGCGGGCTCGGCCGGTGAGGCGAATCCAGCGAAGGGGTCAGCCGCCGGGGCCGGCGGCTCCTCGAGGGCAGGGGGTGTGTAGGCGACGGGCTCGGGATCAACCGGGGGTGTGTACGCGACAGGCTCGGGCGTGACGGGAGGGGTGTACGCCACCGGCTCTGGGGTGACCGGCTCTGGGGCTGCGGGCTCCGCGGGAGCCGTCGGAGCGGGCGTGTTGGTGTGCTGTGTCCAGCCGGCGCCATCCCACCAGCGCTCGAAGGGCGCGCCGTACGGATCCGGATACCAGCCGGCGGGGGGCAGAGAGCCCGTCGAGTCGGTCATTGCAGGAGCCTCCGTGCGCGTTTCGTTGTCTAGCTGATGGAATCCTAGCGGCCCGACTTTTGTAGAAACTTAGAGCGCTAGACTTGCCGAGGCCAAATTTCGGCTCAGATGTCCCGGGGCGTAGCTCAGCTTGGTAGAGCGCTCGGTTTGGGACCGAGAGGCCGCAGGTTCGAATCCTGTCGCCCCGACACGACCTATAGATCAACACTAAGTAATCAGGAGAAACCCATGGTCACGACCACGGTAGAGAAGCTCAGCCCGACCCGGGTCAAGCTCAGCATTTCGGTAACCCCCGACGAGCTGAAGCCGAGCATCGACCACGCCTACGAGCACATCGCCAAGTCGGTCAACATTCCCGGCTTCCGCAAGGGCAAGGTTCCCGCGCCGCTCATCGACCAGCGCGTCGGTCGCGAAGAGGTGCTCAACCACGCCGTGAGCGACGGCCTCGACAAGTTCTTCCGCCAGGCGGTTGCCGACGAGAAGATCCGCACGCTCGGCCGCCCAGAGGCAGACATTGCCGAGTGGCCAGAGATCAAGGACTTCTCCGGCGACCTCAAGATCACGGTCGAGGTCGACGTTCGCCCCGAGTTCGAGATCCCGAACTACGAGGGCCTCACTCTCACGGTCGACGCGGTGGATGTCTCTGCCGACGACGTCAAGGACGAGCTCGACAACCTGCGCAGCCGCTTCGGCACGCTCATCACCGTCGACCGCCCGGCCAAGAAGGGCGACTTCGCCCAGCTCGACCTCGTCGCCAAGATCGGCGAGACCGAGGTCGACTCGGCCAACAGCATCTCGTACGAGGTCGGCTCCGGCGAGCTCATCGACGGCATCGACGAGGCACTCGACGCGCTCAGCGCAGGCGAGACCACGACCTTCGAGTCGGTGCTGCTCGGTGGCGACCACGAGGGCGAGACCGCGCTCATCACGGTCACCCTCAACTCCGTCAAGGAGCGCGAGCTGCCCGAGGCTGACGACGACTTCGCCCAGATCTCGAGCCAGTTCGACACCATCAAGGAGCTCAAGGCCGACCTCAAGGAGCAGCTCGCGAAGTCCAAGGCCTTCGGCCAGGGTGCCGCCGCGCGCGACCAGATCGTCGATGAACTCGTGAAGCTCGTCGAGATTCCGGTTCCCGCCAAGCTCGTTGAAGACGAGGTGCACCGCCACCTCGAGAACGAGAACCGCCTCGACGACGACGTGCACCGCGCCGAGGTCACCGAGTCGAGCGAGAAGACCTTCCGCGCGCAGATCCTCATGGACTCCATCGTCGAGAAGGAAGAGATCAAGGTCAGCCAGGACGAGCTCACCCAGTACCTCGTGCAGGCCTCTGCGCAGTACGGCATGGAGCCCGGCGAGTTCATTCAGGTGCTCGACAAGAACGGCCAGATCCCCGGCATGATCGGCGAGGTTGCCCGTGCGAAGGCGCTCGCGGTCGTGCTCGGCAAGGCCAAGGTCGTCGACTCCAAGGGCAAGGCCGTTGACGTCAGCGAGTTCGCCGCAGCCTTCTCAACCGAGGGTGACGACTCCGACGACGCCAGCCTGCTCATCGGCGGCGGCGACGACCACGAGGGCCACGACCACGGAGCGAAGGACAGCCACGGTCGCAAGGCCGGTCACGAGCACTACGGTCACGACCACAAGTAGTCCTGCTTAGAGCGAAGAGCCCGTCACGGTTGTGGCGGGCTCTTCGCCTTTTCCGAGCCGGAAGAACCAGTTGACCAGGCGCACCCGCACCCGCGGTGCCCAGAGCAGCAGCTGCGCCACCACCACGTTGAGCGCGATCGCCAGCAGAGGCAGCGCGAACAGCGGCGAGCCGACATCGATGAGCGAGCCGAGCAGGGCGACGGGCAGGGCCACGAGGCTCAGGGGCAGACCGAAGGCGGCGAGCAGGATGAGGGGGCGCAGGCCGTCCGCATCCAGCGTCGGATCGACGAGGGCGGCAATCACGTAGGCGATCGCGCCGATCGCGAGAACGCTGTAGGCGGAGAGCGCCACCCTCATCCACACGGGCAGGCGCACGGCAGGGAGCGCCGCAGAGGGGGCGAGCGGCCAGCGCTGGATGCGCGTGAGCAGCAGCACCGACAGGGTGATGATTGCGGCCACGAAGAGCCAGGAGGCGACGAAGATGTCGATCGAGACCAGCAGCACCACCCACAGCCCGATGACGCCGTAGAGGGCGAGCTGCAGCACCGCAATGCGTGTCGGCAGGGTGCGCTCGCTCAGCGACTGCGGTCGCCGGGCGATCAGCAGGGCCTGCGAGGTCATCGAGGCAAGAACCACGAACAGCACGATCGCGTCGAGAAAGAGCACGATCCCGCCGAACATGCTCTGCCCGGGTGCATCGCCCGCGACATCGATGACGGTGCCGATCGCGCCGACGGTGAGCACGAGGGCCGGCAGTAGCAGCCAGAAGGCGATGCGGCCGATCAATCGAGCTGCTTCGCATAGCTCGCGATCGAGGCGCCGTACTGCGGCAGAAGGGGAGCGAGTGCGTCGAGGGCCACCACCACAGCCTCAACCGCGCGGCCTGCATCCGTCAACGCCAGCGCGAGAAAGGCCTTGGCGGCGCCGGCCAGCGCGTGCCGCTCGTTATCGGCTAGCCAGTCGGTGAGCAGGTCGACCGACGCATCGGGGTCACCGAGCACGCGCAGGCTGCTCGCGAGCTGGATGACGGCGCGGGGGTGGCGCTCGGGGTCGAGCCCGAGCTGCAGCGCGCGCTCGTAATGCGGCCGCGCCTCGGGTTCGAGGCCGAGGTAGTCGCGAATGCTGGCAGCCTCGAAGGCGGCGGCGGCATCCGTGTCGTCCTTCTCGCCGACCAGGGCGTCGATGAGATCGAGGGCCTCGCCATCGGAGAGGGTTGACACGCTCGCCCAGGCGGCGGAGACGCGCTCCTGCCAGTCGTCTACGGCCTGCTCCACTGCGCTCCGGTGGCGGCGGTCCAGGTGATGACGCCGTTCTCGAAGGTCTGGGTGCAGGTGGCGGGGGTGCCGGTGCAGGACTGGTCGGTGGTGGGCCAGCCGAGGGCGCCGGCGAGGCTGCCGACGGTGCCGTAGTAGGCGCGGATGGGGCCGAGGAGGGTGTGGGCTCCGGTGGCGGCCTTCCAGACCATCGCGCCGTTCTGGAACGCCTGGGCGAAGCCGGTGCCGACGGGGGTCGGGTTGCCGGTGACGGGTCCGAGGGCGGTGGCGGCGTCGCCGGTGTAGGCGGCGTGGATGGCGGTCGGCATCCAGCGCGCTCCGGTGGCGGCGGTCCAGGTGATGACGCCGTTCTCGAAGGTCTGGGTGCAGGTGGCGGGGGTGCCGGTGCAGGACTGGTCGGTGGTGGGCCAGCCGAGGGCGCCGGCGAGGCTGCCGACGGT
>JBIIAR010000033.1:0-11977 GCA_044239765.1 Microbacteriaceae bacterium | reverse complement strand
AATCCCGGCTCCCAAGTGGTACCAGGAGCTGCTCGACCCGAACGTGCTGACCATCGGCTTCGCGCGCCGCGTGCCCACCTACAAGCGCCTCACCCTGATGCTGCACGATCAGGAGCGCCTGCGCGCCCTGCTCACGCACCCCGAGCGGCCGGTGCAGATCGTCGTCGCCGGCAAGTCGCACCCGGCCGACGACCAGGGCAAGGAGCTCATCCAGAGGCTGGTGCAGTTCTCGCAGGAGCACGACGTGCGCAACCGCATCGTATTCCTGCCGAACTACGACATCGGCATGGCGCAGCTGCTCTACCCCGGCACCGACGTCTGGCTGAACAACCCGCTGCGCCCCCTCGAGGCCTGCGGAACCTCCGGTATGAAGGCGGCCCTCAACGGCTCGCTCAACCTGTCGATTCTCGACGGATGGTGGGCCGAGTTCTACGACGAGAAGAACGGCTGGGCGATTCCCACTGCCGACTCCGCCGGTGACGGCGCCGAGCGCGACAAGCTGGAGGCCGACTCCCTCTACGACCTCATCGAGCACCAGGTCGCCCCGCGCTTCTACGACCGCGGTGAGGATGGCGTGCCCACCCGCTGGGTGAGCTCCATTCGCCACACGCTCTCGACCCTCTCGCCGTCGCTGAGCGCAAACCGCATGGTGCAGGAGTACGTCGAGCGCCTGTACATTCCCGCGGCGCACGCCGAGGCCGTGGTCAGCGATCAGGGCTACGCACCCGCCCGAGAGCTCGCGGCGTGGAAGGCGCGCGTGCGCGATGCCTGGCCGAACGTGCACGTGACCCATGTGGAGTCCGGAGGCGTCGACGCAGTGCCGCAGGTGGGCGACTCGCTGCACGTGCGGGCGACTGTCGATCTCGGCACGTTGACGGCGGGTGACGTGGCCGTCGAGGTCATGAGCGGTCGCGCGCGCGACGGCGACACCCTGGTCGACACGTCGCTCACCGAGCTCGCCTACGTGGATGGCAGCTTCGAGGGCACCGTGCCGCTCGACCGCGCCGGAAGCTTCGGCTACAACGTGCGCGTCACCCCGCGGCACCCACTGCTCGCCAGCCCCGCCGAGATGGGACTCATCGCTAGTCTCTAGCGATCGCGGCGATCGACCCGCCGGTGATCGCCAGCAGGTCGGCGGGCGCGAGCTCGATGTCGAAGCCGCGCCTGCCGCCAGAGACGAAGATGGTGTCGAAGAGCTCAGCGGTCTCGTCGAGCACGGTGACGTGCCGCGTCTTCTGACCGATCGGGCTGATGCCGCCGACGACGTAACCGGTCTTGCGCTCGGCGACCCTGGGGTCCGCCATCTCTGCCCTCTTGCCGCCGACGGCGGCCGCCAGCGCCTTGAGGTCGAGCTTGCCGGTCACGGGGACGATGGCGACGGTGAGCGATCCGTCGACGTCGGCGAGCAGCGTCTTGAAGACCTGCTCAGGGTCGAGGTTGAGCGCCGACGCCGCCTCGAGCCCGAAGTTCGTGTTCGCGGCATCGTGCTCGTAGGCGTGCGGGGTGAAGGCGATGCCGGCCGCGGTCAGTGCAACGGTCGCGGGGGTGCCGAGAGCCATCAGTGCGCCCGGAACAGCTGGATGCTGGCCCCCGCCACCGTCAGCTCTGTGCCCGGGCCGTGCTCCGGGGTCAGCCCAGAGATGTCGTCGTGCGACGAGTCCCAGAGCAGGGTGTAGCCGGTCACTCCCTCGTGCTCTGGCAGCGTGACGGTGACGTCCTCCTCGAGGCCGTGCACGATGAGCAGGATGCGGTTGAACTCCTCGAACTCCGGCGTCGACGCCGCGAGGTACTGCAGCGTTCGCTCGGCCGGGGAGTCCCAGTCCTTCTGCTCCATCGACAGGCCGTCTTTGTTGTACCAGTCCATCTGGGTGGCGCTGGGGATCGTCTCGCCCCACTTGCCGTAGCGCACCGGGCGCAGCGCCGGGTTCTCGCGCCGCAGCCGCAGCAGGTGCTGCGAGACGCTGAGCAGCTCCTGCTGCCACTGCTCGTGCTGCCAGGGCACCCAGGTGAGGTCGTTGTCGTGGCAGTAGGCGTTGTTGTTGCCGCGCTGGGACCGGCCGAACTCGTCACCGGCGGTGATCATCGGAATGCCGGCGCTGAGAATCAGTGTGCCCATGAGGTTGCGCATCGCCTTGCAGCGCGCGGCGAGAACGGCCTCGTCATCGGTCGGGCCCTCGACGCCGTGGTTGAACGAGTGGTTGTTGCTCGTGCCATCGCGGTTGCCCTCGCCGTTGCCGAGGTTGTGCTTCTCGTTGTAGCCGGTGAGGTCGGCCATGGTGAAGCCGTCGTGAGCGGTGATGAAGTTGACGCTCGCGAGCGGTCCGCGTTCCTGGCTGAAGACGTGGGCGGATCCCGCGAGTCTTCGGGCAAGTGACCCGATGCCGTTGGGCGCGGTGCCGTCGCGACGGGCCGCGCCGATGTCAGAGAGCCAGAAGTCGCGCATGCGGTCGCGGTAGCCGTCGTTCCACTCCGACCAGCCGTCGGGAAAGTTGCCGACCTGCCAGCCGCCCATGCCGACGTCCCAGGGCTCCGAGATCATCTTCACTTTCTGCAGCTCCGGGTCGTCGAGAATTGCCTGCAGCAGGGGGTGGGTCTTCTGGTACTCGACGTTCTCGTCGCGCCCGAGGGTGACCGCGAGGTCGAAGCGGAAGCCGTCGATCTGCACCTCGTTCGCCCAGTAGCGCAGCGAGTCGAGAACGAGGCGCTGCGCGGCGGGCTCGGCGAAGTTGACGGTGTTACCGCATCCGGTCACGTCGATGTAGTTGCCCTTGTCGTCCATGCGGTAGTAGCTCGCGTTGTCCAGGCCGCGAAAAGAGTTGGTGGGGCCGGTGAGCCCCTCCTCTGCGGTGTGGTTGTAGACGACGTCGAGCACGACCTCGAGGCCGGCATCGTGCAGCGCCTTGACCATCTGCTTGAACTCGCGCAGCACCGCGCCGGTGCCGCCCTTCTGCGCCTGCGCGGTCGCGTACTCCGCGTTGGGGGTGAAGAAGTTGAGGGTGTTGTATCCCCAGTAGTTGGTGAGCCCCTGCTTGATGAGCCGCTGCTCGCTGAGCGACTGGTGAATCGGCAGCAGCTCGACGGTCGTGATGCCCAGGCTCTTGAGGTAGGCGATGGTGCTCTTGTGGCCGAGACCCGCATAGGTGCCGCGCAGCTTGTCGGGCAGCGAGGGGTTGAGCTTGGTCAGGCCCTTCGCGTGGGCCTCGTAGAGCACGGTGTGGTCGAGGGGGATGTTCGGCTTGACGGTGGAGCCCCAGTCGAAGCTGCCGTCTTGCACGTAGCTGCGCCAGTTGCCGTCGCGAGCGCGCGCGAGGCCGCGGGCATAGGGGTCGAGCAGATCGCGGCTCGGGTCGAAGCGATGGGTCGGGCCGCCGGGTCCGCTCGCGCGCACCGAGTAGCGGGTGCCGGGCACGAGCTTGTCGCTCGTCGCCTCCCACACGCCGTGGTCGTCACGCGTCATGGGGATCGTCTCGACGATCCAGCCCGCGTCCTTCGAGTCGAAGAGGCAGAGGTCGAGCTCGCTCGCGTTCCTCGACCAGACGCGCAGGGTGCCCGACTTTCCGGTGCTGCGCACGCCGAGATCGTGCAACGGGTCGATCGAGGGCATGCGTACAGAGTAAGACCCGTGTGAGTCATGCTTGTTACATGGCCATCTACCTCGACTACGCGGCAACGGCGCCCATGCCGGCTGCGGTCGTCGACGCCTACAGCGCAGCACTGCGGCTGGTGGGCAACCCCTCGTCGATCCACAGCCAGGGGCAGCAGGCGAAGCAGGTGCTCGAGCAGGCGCGCGAGCAGGTGGCCGCGTCGCTCGGCGCGGACCGGGTCGAGGTCACCTTCACGGGCGGCGGCACCGAGGCCGTCAACCTCGCGATCAAGGGGCTGTACTGGCAGCGGCTCTCGACAGGCGCGACCCGCAGAATCCTCGTGCCGATGGCCGAGCACCATGCCACCATCGAGGCGGTCGAGTGGCTCGAGCGGCATGAGGGGGCCATCGTCGACTGGATCCCGGTCGACAGCCTCGGCCGCATCGACGTCGACGTGCTCTCCGAGAAAATGGGGCCGGATGTCGCCCTCATCACCCTGCTGCTGGCCAACAACGAGATCGGCACGATTCAACCGGTCGAGCAGGTCGTGGCGCTCGCCGCGCAGCACGGCATCCCGGTGCACGTCGACGCGATCGCGGCCTACGGCTACCTGCCCATCGACTTTCACGCGCTCGGCGTCGCGGCTCTCAGCGTCAGTGCCCACAAGATCGGCGGTCCCGTCGGCCTCGGGGCGCTGCTCATCGCGCGCTCGACCACGATCGTTCCCCTCGTGCACGGCGGCAGCCAGCAGCGCGGCCGCAGCGGCACGCAGGATGCGGCGGGGGCGGCCGCCTTCGGCGTCGCCGCAGGTCTCATTCACGCGGTCGACCCGGCCCTGCGCGATCGGCTCATCGCCGGCGTTCTGCGCGAGGTGCCCGGCGCGGTCCTGCGCGGCGACCCCGTGGATCGCCTGCCGGGCAACGCGCACTTCACCTTCCCGGGCTGCGAGGGAGACTCGCTGCTCTTTCTGCTCGACTCCGCGGGGTTCTCGGTGAGCACGGGGTCCGCCTGCCAGGCCGGGGTGCCCGAGGCATCCCATGTGCTGCTGGCGCTCGGCCTCGACGAGCCGACCGCCCGAGGAGCCCTGCGCTTCACCCTCGGGGCCGAAACCAGCGAGCACGAGGTCGACGCACTGATCGCCGCGCTGCCGGAGGCCGTTCGCAGGGCATCGGCAGCGGGGCTCGCCTAGCCCCCGATTGGGGGAGGGCTTCGACCCTTCGTCGGTCGAGAAAGCTGATAATCTCCTGCGAAGACGCGCAACCCGACCGGCGCGGCAAGTCAGGACTCCCGTGTTCTCCTCCCGTGTTAGCCGTCTCGTCACCGCCGCCCTCGCGGCCGTCGCGTCCCTCGCTCTCGCGCTGACCGGAGCGATTCCGGCGAGCGCCATCGGCGTCGGCGACCTCTCCAGTGCCGTGCTGTACGAGACCAGCTCTCCCATCGGATCGATCCTCGAGGGTCTCGACGACGAAGACGACAACGACGAGCTCGTCGCGCTGCCCTTCCCGGTCAACTACAACGGGATCGTCGCCAACGCCCTCTGCGTGACGACCAACGGCTATGTGATCCCGCTCGAGTCGCTTGCCAGCAACTGCTCGTCGGGCGCCTACGACCAGAGCCTCATCGAGGGAGCCGAAGACATCGAGCAGTCCACCATCGGCGTTCTGCTTCACGACATCGACCTCGGGCGCTCCCTCTGGGCCGCGCCGGGTACGGCGCTGTCGTCGATCGAGGTCACGGCCCAGGTCATGACTGTCGTCACCGCAGCGCCGCACGGCTACGCGGTCGGCGACAGTGTCGACCTCTGGTTCTCGACGCCCGAACCCAACTTCGGCAACTTCGTCTCCTACCAGGTCGACTCGGTGATCGACGTCACGACCTTCACCGTGGTGGCCACTGGTACGCCGGACATCGCCAGTCATGCGGTCGTCGGCGAGACGAACATTCCCTACGACGACCTGCTCGATGACACCGACGCCGACGGTCACGCCGATGACGGCTTCGGCGCCGTCAACCAGGTGTACGCGGGTGCGACTACCGTGGGCGGCGTTCCTGCCTTCGCGGTCACCTGGTACCGCGTCACGAGCTACGAGGGGGACAACAGCCCCACCCTCGACGACACCTTCCAGATCGTGATCGTGCAGGACCCGACGGCCAACGGCGCGAGTGTCGGCTACAACTTCACCGTGCACTTCAACTTCGGCACGGTCGCCGACAACGAGCTCGAAGACGGATACGACGTGACGGATCCGGCAGATGAGTGCGACGACGCCGCGCCGGCGAACTGCCGCTTTGCCGTCGGCTTCTCGTTCTACGACGCCCTCACCGACACCGCGACCTCGCAGGAGCTCTTCGCGAGCGTTCCCAAGGCCGACCTGATCGACGGCGGGGCGGAGGCCCTCGTCGCCAACTCTCTCGACTCTGGCGTTGCCGGTCGCTACATCCTGCGATACGTCGGGATCCCGCAGCTCGCCGAGACCGGTTCGGAGGCCGTGCCCCTGGGGATCGCGGCGCTGACGCTGCTCGCGGCCGGTGGAGTGCTCATGGTGGCTCGGCGCCGCACCGCAGTCGCGCGCTAGCGCGGCGTGGGCGGTGTGGCAGCCCTTCGCAGGGCATCCATAGCAGGACTCGCCTAGGCTCGGGGAATGCTCGTTCGCTCCCTCGCAGTCGCTGCCGTGGCCCTGCTCGCCCTTGCTGGCTGCACGCCAGAGGATCCAACGCCAGCGCCGGTGCCAACGTCGACGACCTCCTCTGCCCCGGACGGGCAGCTGCTCAACCCCGAGCTCGCACCGCAGGCGGTGTCGGCAGTGTCGGCGGACTACGCGGCCAGTGAGGCTGTTCGGCTGGCCGACGGCATCCAGGCACTGATCGACCCGGCCATCATCCTCGACACCGGTGAGCAGTCGGAGCTCGTTCCGGTCGACGACGATATTGCCTCGTACTTCGGAATTCTGCGGGTGATGACCATCGATCCGGCCAACGACCCGATCACCCTCGCCGAGACCCTCAACGCCGTGCTCTCGCAGTCGGGCTGGACCGTGAGCCAGACCTCGAACGAGTCAGGCATCTACCTGTCGACGCTGGTAGGCGGCCCCGCCGAAGCGCCGTGGGTGCTGTTCATCGAGGGCAACGCCTCGGTCGCGGGCGAGGCGAGCGTGAGCTTCACGCTCGGCAGCCCCGACATCACTGCATAGGCTTGCTGACATGAAGGTTGTCGCGGCGATGAGTGGCGGGGTCGACTCCGCCGTCGCCGCCGCGCGCGCTGTCGACGCCGGCCACGAGGTGGTTGGCGTGCACCTCGCGCTCAGCCGCATGCCCGGCACGCTGCGCACGGGCAGCCGCGGATGCTGCACCATCGAGGACTCGATGGACGCGCAGCGGGCGGCCAACATCATCGGCATCCCCTTCTACGTCTGGGATTTCAGCGCCCGCTTCACGCAGGATGTCGTCGAGGACTTCATCGACGAGTACACCGCTGGCCGTACCCCCAACCCCTGCATGCGCTGCAACGAGCGCATCAAGTTCAGCGCCCTGCTCGAGAAGGCCCTCGCCCTCGGCTTCGACGCCGTTGCCACGGGTCACTACGCGAACGTGGTCGAGGTCGATGGCCACAAGCAGCTGCACCGCGCTGCCGACTGGGCGAAGGACCAGAGCTACGTGCTGGGAGTTCTCACCGCCCAGCAGCTGGAGCACTCGCTCTTCCCCCTGGGCACCACGCCCTCGAAGGCCGAGGTGCGTGCCGAGGCGGCCGCCCGCGGCTTCAGCGTCGCCAACAAGCCCGACTCCCACGACATCTGCTTCATTCCCGACGGCAACACCCGCGGCTGGCTGGCCGACAAGGTCGGGGCAGAGCAGGGGCAGATCCTCGACCGCACCGGCGCCGTGCTCGGCACCCACGAGGGCGCTCACGCCTTCACCGTTGGACAGCGCAAGGGCCTCTCGATCGGATTTCCCGCCGACGACGGCAAGCCCCGCTTCGTTCTCGAGGTGCAGCCCAAGACGAACACCGTCGTCGTCGGCCCCCGCGAGGCTCTCGCGATCGCCGAGATCGCGGGTTCCACGTTCAGCTGGGCCGGCCTGCCGCCGCGATCGCCCGAGCTGCCTTTCGACTGCGAGGTGCAAATTCGCGCCCACGCGGATCCGGTTGCCGCGGTTGCCGTTCTCGTGCACGGCGAGCTCGTGGTGACGCCGAACGAGGCGCTCATCGGCGTAGCCCCGGGCCAGACCGCGGTCATCTACGTCGGCACCCGGGTGCTGGGCCAGTTCACGATCGCGCGCACGCGCAGTGCGGTGCCTGTCTAGCCCATTGCGGCGTCAGGGGGCGGTCATAGGCTGGTGCCGTGGCTGACGACATCGAGACCCCCGCGACCTCTGCCCATGATGAGGCGGCGGCCCTGACGGCGCGCATCCTCGAGCTGCGTGACGCGTACTACGAGCGCGACGAGGTGCTCGTTGACGACGCGGAGTACGACACTATGCTGCGGCGCCTCGAGGAGCTCGAGCGGCTGCACCCAGAGCTGCAGTCACAGGACTCGCCGACCCAGACCGTCGGCGGTCGCGCCGAGACCACCATGTTCGCCCCCGTCGAGCATGCGGAGCGCATGCTCAGCCTCGACAACGTGTTCTCGCTTGACGAGTTCGCAGCCTGGGGCGCGAAGGTCGAGCGTGACTCCGGCCGCGCGGTGCACTACCTCTGCGAGCTGAAGATCGACGGCCTCGCCATCAACCTGCGCTACGAGAACGGCGTGCTCACCTCGGCGGCAACACGCGGGGATGGCCGGGTCGGCGAAGACGTCACGGCCAACCTGCAGTACATCCCCTCGATCCCGCGCCAGCTCTCTGGCACCGGGCACCCGTCGATCGTCGAGGTGCGCGGCGAGGTGTTCATTCCCGTCGCCGAGTTCGAGAAGCTCAACGCGCTGCAGGCGAGCCTGCGCGAGCGCGTTGTCGAGGAGGCGCGGCAGCGCGCCAGCGGCAAGGTGTTTGACGAGCAGAAGGCCATCGACTCCGGCAGCAGGCGCTTCGCCGCCTTCGCCAACCCGCGCAACGCCGCGAGCGGCGGCCTGCGCCAGCAGCTCGACAAGAAGTCGGGCCTCGAGCTCGAGGCAGGGCAGGCGCGCCTTGCGAGCCTGCGCATGTACGTGCACGGCATCGGCGCCTGGCAGAACCCGCCGGTGGCCAGCCAGAGCGAGACCTACGGCCTGCTGTCGGGCTGGGGGCTGCCGACGAGTCCGCACTTCCAGGTCGTCGAGGGCATCGACGCGGCCGCCGCGTTCATCGAGCACTGGGGCGAGCACCGTCACTCCGTCGAGCACGAGATCGACGGCATCGTCATCAAGGTCGACGAGCTTGCCCTGCACGACGAGCTCGGAGCCACCTCGCGCGCACCACGCTGGGCCATCGCCTACAAGTACCCCCCAGAGCAGGTCAACACGAAACTGCTCGACATCGTCGTCAGCGTGGGTCGCACAGGCCGCGCCACCCCCTTCGCCGTGATGGAGCCGGTGCTCGTCTCGGGCTCGGTCGTGCGGCAGGCGACGCTGCACAACCAGGATGTCGTCAAGGTGAAGGGCGTGCTCATCGGCGACACGGTCGTGCTTCGCAAGGCCGGCGATGTGATCCCCGAGGTTCTCGGCCCGGTCGTCGAGCTGCGCGACGGCTCTGAGCGCGAGTTCGTCATGCCGACCGCCTGCCCCGAGTGCGGCACCCCGCTCGCCCCCGCCAAGGAGGGCGACGTCGACCTGCGCTGCCCGAACGCGCGCTCCTGCCCCGCGCAGGTGCGCGGGCGGGTGGAGCACGTGGGATCCCGCGGCGGCCTCGACATCGAGGTGCTCGGCGAGGTGACCGCGGCCGCACTGACCCAGCCCCTCGTGCCCAGCACCCCGCCTCTGGTGACCGAGGCCGGGCTCTTCGCCCTGACGCTCGACGACCTCCTGCCGATCGAGGTGCAGGTGCGCGACAAAGAGACCGGACTGCCGACCGGCAAGATCGAGGCCCCCTTCCGTCGCAAGGCGAAGGACGGCGAGTTCGAGCCCTCGGCCAACGCGACGAAGCTGCTCGACGAGCTCGAGAAGGCGAAGACGAAGCCGCTGTGGCGCATGCTCGTCTCGCTGAGCATCCGCCACGTCGGGCCGGTCGCGGCCCGTGCGCTGGCCGACTACTTCGGGTCTCTCGACGCGATCCGCGCCGCCAGCCGCGACGAGCTCGCCGCGGTCGACGGGGTCGGCGGCATCATCGCCGACGCGCTCATCGACTGGTTTGCGGTCGACTGGCACCAGCAGATCGTCGACGAGTGGGCGGCGGCGGGCGTGCAGCTGAGCACCCCCGGACACCCCGGGCCCGGAGCCGCGGGCGCCAGCACCGGCCCGCTCGCCGGCCTGACCGTCGTCGCGACCGGGTCCATCGACGGCTTCTCGCGGGAGGGCGCTCAGGAGGCGATCATCGCCGCCGGCGGCAAGGCGGCATCCAGCGTCAGTAAGAAGACCGACTTCGTCGTGGCCGGCCCCGGTGCCGGGTCGAAGCTCGGCAAGGCAGAAGAGCTGGGACTGCGGATTCTCACCGCAGAGCAGTTCGTCATCCTGCTGGAGCAGGGTCCGGCGGGGCTGCCCGACTAGTCAACGGTTTTAACGGCATATTACATCCTCGCGTCAGTTTGGCTACAGTCCTGTTTACCCCCGAAAGGAGGGCTTAAGCTTCTGTTGCACGGGGATCGGAGCAAGATCCGTGCAGGGTGAGGGAGCTCCAGCTGTGTTCGATGCATTCGTCGTGTCGACCTCGGCGACGATATCGCAGGTCGCCGAGGCCTTTGCCATGCCGGAAAGCAGCCACCGGATCATTGTCGGCGGAGACCTGCTTCCCGGGCTGGACGCACTGACGACGAGCACCACGCGCACGGCCACGCAGCTGCTGGCCAGCACCGTCAACCTCGCCAGCGTGATTCCCTCCAGCCTCGCCGCGCCCGCCGCGGTCTCCCCCCAGCAGCTCGTGCCGCAGCAGGGGAGCGAGCCCGTCGTGGTGGCATCGCTCACCGGACTGCCCCTGCTGCAGCAGCTCGCGGTGCTGCAGCCGACGGCGGTGACCGACTTCGTGTCGAGCCACCCGGAGGTGGTGCAGCAGCTTCTCGACGCGCCGCCCGCTGCGCGCGAGGTCGAGCTGTGGTGGACGGCCCTCGACGCCGGCGCGCAGGCGGACCTGGCGGCATCCGCCCCCGGGCTCGTCGGCAACCTCGAGGGCGTGCCGTTCACAACGCGCGACGCCGCGAACCGCGCTTTCCTCACCGAGACCATCGCCCAGCTCAGCGCCCCCGAGGGCGGCAGCCGCTCGCAGGCGCTCGACGCCAGCACCCAGCTACGGATGCTGCAGAAGGTCACCGAGGCCCTGGTCGCCCCCGACGGCGCCCCGGCCCGCAGCCTGCTCAGCCTCGACCCCTCGGGGGCGGGCACCGCAAGCATCGTCATCGGCGACCTGGCCTCGGCTGACTTCGTCAGCATCCTCGTTCCCGGCATGTTCTACACGGTCGACGGCCAGATGGCCGCGTGGACCTCTGCGGCGCAGGGCCTCTACGACGAGCAGGTCGCCTGGGTTGACGAGCTCGGCCTCGGGGGCACCGTGGCGACGGTGGCCTGGATCGGCTACGAGACGCCCAGCCTCGTCAACTTCACCTCGCTCGACCTGGCCTACAAGGGAAGCGACGCGCTCGCCGGCGCTGTCTCCGGCCTGCACGAGCTGCGCGGCGACAACCAGCCCTACCTCGCGCTCGTCGCGCACTCCTACGGCTCGACCGCCGCCATGATGGCGCTGACCGACTACGGCATCGACATCGACTCGATCGGCATCATCGGCTCGCCCGGCAGCTCTGCACAGCTGGCGACCGATCTCGGAGTGCCCGGTGACAACGTCTACGTGGGGGAGGCGGACTGGGACCAGGTGAAAGACAGCGCGTTCTTCGGCAGCGACCCCGGGTCTGCCTCTTTCGGGGCCCACCACTTTCGCGTGGCGGGCGGCACCGACCCGCTCACCGGGGCGCAGCTGCTCGGCTCGACCGGCCACGACGAGTACCTCATGGTCGGCTCGGAGTCACTGCGCAACCTCGCCCTCATCGCCCTCGGGCAGGGCCGGCTGATCACGACCGCCGATGGCAGCGCCGCGAGCAAGGCCTCGACCGGCTTCACCCACTGACCCCGGTAGAATTCTCGGGTGTCTGAAATCACCCCCGACGTCGTCGCGCATCTCGCGAACCTCGCGCGCATAGCGCTCACCCCCGAAGAGATCGAGAAGCTCACCGGCGAGCTCGGCGCTATCGTCGACTCCGTCGCCAAGGTGAGCGAGGTCGCGACCCCCGATGTCGTGGCGACCAGCCACCCCATCCGCCTCGTCAACGTGTTTCGCGATGACGT
>JBIIAR010000038.1:0-11299 GCA_044239765.1 Microbacteriaceae bacterium | reverse complement strand
GGCAGCGACACCCAGACGATCGGATTCCGCGTCGAGCTGGGCGCGCAGCCCCGCATCTCACGGGTCAGCGGCCTCGCCGTCGTCACCATCGGCGAGCTGGCCGACCTTCCACGACTGCTGCGGCGGGTGCGATGACCGACACCGCAGCGCAGCGGCCGCGCATCACCGGCCGCACGATCGTCGACGTGAGCGTTGTGCTGATCCTCTCCGGCATCGGCATCGTCGGCTTCAGCTCGGCCTTCGAAGACGTCGGCTGGCTCATTGCCGGGGCCAGCGGCCTGCTCGTCGGCGCGGCGGCGGCGATCGCCTCGCACTTTCTGCGCATCGGCGCGATTCCCACCTTCCTGCTTGCCGTGGTGGCCTTCTACCTGTTCGGCAGCGCAGCCGCGGTGCCCGAGCTCGCCCTGTTCGGCGCTCTGCCGACGCTCGACTCCCTCATCAACCTGTCGATCGGCACGGTCTACTCGTGGGCCGACGTTCTCACCCTGCGCCCACCCGTTGAGCTGCCCGACTACGTGACCGCCGCGCCCTACTTCGCGACCTGGGCGGTCGGGCTCGTCTCGACCGTGCTCGCCGTGCGCTGGCTGCCGCGCCGCCGCCGCACCGCGTGGCGTTCGGCCATGCTGCTCATCGGGCCGCTCGCGCTCTACCTTGCCGGCGTGCTGCTCGGCACCGACGAGCCTGTCTTCGCGGCGATCCGCGGCATCACCTTCGCCTCGCTCGTGCTCGTCTGGCTCGGCTGGCGCCGCAGCTCCGGGGGAGTTCCCTCGGCAGACGGCTCGCTGCTGCGGCGCAAGCTCGTCGGCAGCTCGCTCGTGGTGGCAGCGGGCGTCGTCGCGGGCATCTTCATCGGCAGTGCCGTGGCGCCGGTGCCGAGCGATCGCTTCGTGCTGCGCGAGGTGGTGACGCCGCCCTTCGAGCCCCTGGAGTATCCGAGTCCGTTCACCGCCTACCGCAAGTACACCAAGACGCTGGAGCAGACGCAGCTCTTCACGGTCGAGGGTCTGGCTCCTGGCGACCGCATCCGTCTCGCGACCCTCGACACCTACGACGGCATCTCGTGGGGTGTCGCCGGCTCGCAGCTGGCCAGTGAGGGATCCGGCTCGTTCAGCCTCGTCGGCCAGACCATTCCCGACCCACCGCTTCTCACCGCGAACGTGGACGAGACCGAGCTGACCATCACCATCGACGACTACGCCGACGTGTGGATCCCCTCGATCGGCTATCCGACCGCCATCACCTTCGAAGGCCCCGACGCGCGAGCCCAGGCGGGAACCCTGCGCTACAACCCCGCCACCGGCACCGCCGTGCTCACCAGCGGCCTCGCGCAGGGCGACGAGTACGAGGTCACCGCCGAGACGCAGAAGACCTACGAGCCCGACGAGCTGCAGTCGGTCGCGACCGCCTCCTTCGCCCTGCCGCCGGTCAGCATCATCCCCGACATCGTCGTGTCGAAGGCCGAGGAGCTCGCGGGCGACGCGACCACCCCGATCGACAAGCTGCGGGCCATCGAGACAGCGCTGCAGACCACCGGCTACCTCAGCCACGGTGCGGCGGATGACGCCGTCGCCTCCCGCGCCGGCCAGGGCGCGGACCGCATGGTCGAGCTCTTCACCCGCAGCCAGATGATCGGCGACGAGGAGCAGTACGCCTCGGCCTTCGCCCTCATGGCGCGCAGCCTCAACTACCCCGCGAGGGTGGTCATGGGCTTCGCCCCCGAGGTGCGCGAGGGACAGGACTCCGTGACGGTCACCGGCAAAGACGTCACTGCCTGGGTCGAGGTCGCCTTCGAGGGCGTCGGCTGGGTGCCGTTCTACCCGACCCCCGACGAGACCGACATTCCGCAGGACCAGACGCCGAAGCCGCAGTCAGAGCCGCAGCCGCAGGTGCGGCAGCCGCCGCGCACCGAGAACGACGAGAACGACCTCGTCGCGGGCGTCGAGGTCGACGACTCCGACGAGGTCACCGACGGGCTCTTCGAGATCCCGCTGTGGCTGGCGATCGCGGCCGGCTCGCTGCTCATTCCCGCCGCCCTCATCTTCGGCCCGATCCTCGTGGTCTCTGTGCTCAAGTCCCGCCGCGCGCGACGGCGCCGCAATGACCCGCGCCCCGACCGTTCGGCGGCCGGCGCGTGGGAGGAGCTGGTCGACCGCTACACCGAGCTCGGCATCGACGTGCCGCAGAACACCACGCGCCAGCTCGCCGCCGTCGGACTGCGGCTCCCAGAGAACGCGCCGGCGCCCCTCGCCCTCGCCCAGACCGTCGACCGTGCCGTTTTCAGTGGCGTCGAGGTCGACCGCGGCACGACCGATGCGGTGTGGACAGAGGCGCTCGCGGCCGCGGCCGCAGCGCGCGCGGCGGTCACCCGCGGCACCAGGATTCTCAGCCGCTACCGGCTGAGCGCAGCAAGCAGGTGGTCGTCAGCCCTGGCGGCCAGAGCGCTCGCGACAGCGCACCGCAGAACAGCAAAGAACTAGCCCGAAGGAACAGCATGAGACTCAAGCTCACCCTCAAGCGCGCCGGGGGACCGGAGGCGGACATCGTCGTCACCACCGACGCCGCCGCCACCGTTGCCGACATCGCGAGCACCATCAGCCGGCTCGACCCTTACCGCGTCGGCGCGTCGGCCGTGGCGGTCGAGGGCGCCAGCCTGCGGGTGCTCGACGCCGCGGGCAACCCGACCCAGCTCATCGAGCCGCAGGTCTCGATCGGTGACGCTCCGCTGGCCAACGGCTCCACCATCTCCATCGTCGCGGGCACCGCGAGCAGGGCATCAGCCAGTGGCGCCGTTGCCGTGCTGCGGGTCATCAGCGGACCGGACAAGGGCAAGGAGTTTCCCCTGCAGGTCGGCAGCCGCTACCTCGGCCGCGACTCCGCCCAGTCCGACATCACGCTGCGTGACGACCTCGTCTCGAAGCGGCACGCGCGCATCGACATCACGCCCACCTCGGTGCGCATCGTCGACCTCAACTCCGCCAACGGCCTCGAGGTAGACGGCGGGCTCGTCACCCGCGTCGACCTCGAGACCGGAACGACGGTGCGGGTTGGCGACTCGCTGCTGCAGGCAGAGGTCGTCGCGGGTGTCACCGAGGGCGGTGCGGTTGCCACTGGCCCCGTGTCGCACAACCGCTCGCCGCGCGTCGAGAGCCGCTACCCGGGCACCGAGTTCGTCGCGCCCAAGGTTCCGACCGAGCGCGAGGCACAGCCGTTCCCGTGGCTCGCCATGATCGCCCCGCTCGTGCTCGGCGCGGCGTTCATCTTCATGGGTCGCGGAATCGAGTCGCTCGTCTTCGTCGCGGCATCCCCGATCCTCATGCTCGGCACCTACCTGACGACGCGCGGCGTGCGCAAGCGCAAGGAGAAGCTCGACATCGCCCGTTTCGACGAGCGGGCTGGCTACCTCGAGGCGCAGCTCGACGCGGAGGTCGCCAAGGAGCGAGCGGTGCGCCTGCAGGAGTCCCCGTCGACCTATGAGGTCTATGAGGCGGCGATGAACCTCAGCCCACTGCTCTGGACCCGTCGACCAGAGCACTGGCAGTTTCTCTCGCTCAACCTCGGCATCGGCACGATGCCGTCGCGTAACACCGTCAAGATCAGCAACGAGGATGAGGCCCTGCCCGACTTTCTCGCGCGGGTGACTGCGACCCAGGACAAGTACCGCGACATCGTCGGCGTTCCCGTCACAGAGAACCTCTACTTCTCCGGTGCACTCGGCATCGCCGGCCCGCGGTCGTCGGCTGCCGACATCGCCCGCGGCATCATCATTCAGGCCACCGGCCTGCACTCGCCGAGCGAGCTCGTTGTCGCCGCCATCGCCGGAGCCTCGTGGACCCCCGACTTCGAGTGGCTCAAGTGGCTGCCGCACACGGGCTCGGCGCAGAGCCCCCTCGAGGTAACCCACCTCGCGAACAGCCAGGCCACCGGCGACGCGCTCGCCTCGGCCCTCGAGGCGCTGATCGCCTCACGCAAGGCCACGAGCGCCGCGATTCGCGGTGCCGTGCTCGAGGAGAAGTCCGCGCTCGTCGCCGGTGCGAACGCCGGAGAGGGCGCGGATGTCGCCACACCGCCCCCGGCAGCGACCCCCGCCATCCTGCTGCTCATCACCGACGACGCGCCCGTCGACCGCGGTCGGCTCGTGCAGCTCGCCGAGAAGGCTGCCGACGCCGGCGTCTACCCGATCTGGGTGGCGAACGACGTCGCCTCGCTGCCCGCTGTCACCCGCACCTTCGTCGAGGCCACCACAATCGCCAACAGCGGCCGAGTCGGCCTCGTTCGCCTCGGCAACGCCGTCATGGACGTCACCATGGAGCCGATCAGCCGCGACCAGGCCCTGCGCTTCGCCCGTCAGCTCGCGCCGGTGTTCGACGCCGGCGCCGTCGTCGGGGACTCGAGCGACATACCGCGCACCGTCTCGATGCTCTCCCTGCTCGGGCCCGACATCGCGGTGCAGTCGAGCGTCGCGGTCGAGCGCTGGAAGCAGAATGACTCGATCCACGATCGGTCCGGCGCCGCGCCCCAGCGTCGCCGCGCTGGTCGCCTGCGCGCGCTCGTCGGCCAGTCCGGCGTCGATGCGATGCACCTCGACCTGCGCACACAGGGACCGCACGCGCTCGTCGGTGGAACCACCGGCTCCGGCAAGTCGGAGTTTCTCCAGGCCTGGGTTCTCGGCATGGCGGCGGAGTACAGCCCCGACCGCGTGACCTTCCTCTTCGTCGACTACAAGGGCGGATCGGCCTTCGCCGACTGCGTCGAGCTGCCGCACTGCGTCGGCCTCGTCACCGACCTCAGCCCGCACCTCGTGCGCCGTGCGCTCACCTCGCTGCGCGCAGAGCTGCACCACCGCGAGCACCTCTTCAACCGCAAGAAGGCGAAAGACCTCCTCGAGCTCGAGAAGTCGGGCGATCCGGAGTCGCCGCCCGCTCTCGTGCTCGTCATCGACGAGTTCGCCGCCCTCGCGGGCGAGGTGCCAGAGTTCGTCGACGGTGTCGTCGACATCGCCCAGCGCGGGCGCTCCCTCGGCATCCACCTCATCATGGCGACGCAGCGCCCCGCCGGTGTCATCAAGGACAACCTGCGCGCGAACACCAACCTGCGTGTCGCACTGCGCATGGCAGACGAGTCGGACTCCATGGACGTCGTGGGCGACAAGGTCGCCGGCACCTTCGATCCGTCCATTCCCGGCCGCGGTATCGCCAAGACCGGCCCCGGCCGGCTCGTCGCGTTCCAGTCGGCCTACGCCGGTGGCTGGACGAACGACACCCCGGCCGCGCCGAGCGTCGACGTCGCCGAGCTCAAGTTCGGCACCGAGCAGCCCTGGGAGGCCCCCGGTGGCACCGTGGAGAAGCTCCCCGAGGGCGAGCAGGGCCCGAACGACCAGAAGCGCCTCGTCGCCAGCCTCGTCGGCGCAGCCAAGCTGGCCGCGATCCCCGCTGCCCGCCGGCCGTGGCTCGACGAGCTCGCCCCGGTCTTCGACCTCGCGAAGCTGCGCCAGCGCACCGACACCGACATCCTGCTCGGTGTACGCGACATTCCGCAGGCACAGCGCCAGGAGGAGATCTACTTCAAGCCGGACAGCGATGGCAACATCGCCATCTTCGGCGCCGGTGGCACGGGCAAGACGACGACGCTGCGCACCATCGCCGCGTCGGCCGGCATCACGCCCCGCGGTGGCCCCGTGGATGTCTACGGCATCGACTTCGGAACCGGCGGCCTGCGCATGCTCGAGGCCCTGCCGAACGTCGGCTCGATCGTGAGCGGTGACGACCCGGAGCGCGTTGTGCGGCTGCTGCGCATGCTGCGCGGCATCCTCGACGATCGCGCCACCCGTTACTCGGAGGTCAACGCGGGCACGATCGTCGACTACCGCCGCATCGCCAACGCCCCCCAGGAGAAGCGCATCATCCTGCTCGTCGACAACTTCCCGGCGTTCCGCGCCGAGTTCGACTCGACGAGTGCGCGCGCCCCGTGGTGGTCTGCCTTCAACCAGATCCTCACCGACGGCCGAGCGCTCGGCATGCACGTTGCGCTCACCGCCGACCGTCCGGGCAGCGTGCCCAACTCGATCAGCGCCAACGTGCAGCGTCGCGTGGTGCACCGCCTGACCGATGACTCGCAGTACGTGATGCTCGACGAGCCGAACGACGTGCTGTCGGCGACGTCACCGGCTGGTCGTGCCCTCATGGACGGCCTGGAGACCCAGATCGCGATCATCGGCGGCAAGACGAGCACGGCGGAGCAGTCCAAGGCCATCGAGGGCCTCGGCACGGCCATGGTCGCCAACGGTCGTGCGAAAGCGCCCGGTGTCGGCGTGCTGGCGACGGAGTACTCCGCGTCGACCCTGCCCAACGACGTCGGCGGCCTCGCTGCCCTCGGAATCTCCGACGACACCCTCGAGCCCGTGGGCTTCGAGCCGATCGGCACCTTCCTGCTGGCGGGTCCGCCGGCGGCTGGCCGCACCAACGCTCTGTTCGCGCTGCTGCGTGCGACCGAGCTGGTGACCCCGAAGGCCAAGTACTACTACCTCGGCAATGCACGGTCCGCCGTGGGCACTGGCAAGCGCTGGGAGGCCTCTGCGACGTCGATGGAGGACATCGTCGACTTGGCCAAGGAGCTCACCGCCGCTGTCGGAGAGAAGTCGCCGAAGGGCAAGATCGTCGTCGTGGTCGAGCAGATCGCCGACTTCCTCAGCTCGCAGGCCGACGGACCGCTCGTCGAGCTGATCAAGGCGGTGAAGCGCAGTGACCACTTCCTCGTCGCCGATTCGGAGTCGAGCACGTGGAACTCGTCCTGGCCGCTGCTCGGCGAGATCAAGTCGGCGCGCACCGGATTCCTCATCCAGCCGGAGGCAATCGAGGGCGAGACCATTCTCAAGACTGCGCTTCCCCGTGTCGCACGGTCGGAGTTCCCGCCCGGACGCGGCTACTACATCGCTCGCGGAAAGGCCGTGCGCGTTCAACTTCCACTCGTAGACGGGGAATGAGACATGGGGAGTCCTCCCCATCGACTATTACTCAGTAATCGCATTACGGTGGAACCACTAGCCCGCTCCCGTAGCGGGAAACACAAAACAAGGAGCAACACATGGCTAACCTCAACGTCACCTACGATGACCTTCGCGACACCGCCAGCCGTCTCGTCAGCGGACAGCAGGACCTGCAGAACAAGCTCGTCGAGCTGAGCAACCTGGTCACCAACCTGACCTCGAACGGCTTCCAGGCCGAGCAGTCGTCCGCCGCGTACCGCGACTCCTTCGACCAGTTCACCACCGGCACCCGCCAGGCGGTCGACGGCCTCGAGGGCCTCGCCAAGTTCCTCACCTCTGCCGCAGACGCTCTGCAGCAGACGGATGAGGGCCTCGCCTCGTCGCTCAAGGGCTAGTTACTCTGGCGGCCCCCGGGCGACCGGGGGCCGCTGCCCTCCCCACCTGCCACCCCACTGACCCTCTCATCCTGGAGTCCCAGCATGTCCTCGTCTTCACAGGTCAAGCTCGACTACGACGCACTGTCCGATCTCGAAGGCCATCTCACCAATGCGCTCAACGTGATCGGTATGGACATCGAGTCGAGTGCGACAATTGCCGCCAATTGCGGCGACGCTCGTCTCGGCGGCCGCGTCATGGAGTTCAACCAGTCCTGGAACAAGCACCGCTACGACATCAAGGACCAGCTCACGTGGCTGCGTGACTCGGTGAAGAACATTGCGGCGCAGTTCGAGGAGACGGACAAGTCCCTTGCGTCTGGCCTTGGCCAGCAGCCGGGCGGCGGCGGCGGCGGAGGTGGGAGGTAATGCTTAACTGGAGACTCGAGAACGCGGTTCCCGCGGCACTCCCCGGCAACCCCGGACTCATCAAGCAGTTCGCCGATCGCTACGACCGCATGAGCGAAGCGCTCAATGCTGCGGTCGAGGAGCTCAGCAACCTCGCCAACGAGGGCGTCAGCATCAGCCTCGCCGTCGATGAGGTTCGCGAGCGTGCACAGGAGTCGATCGGCGTGACCCGCAAGGTGGCCGTGCGCTACCAGGGCGCCTCGCAGACCCTCAACTCGTATCAGGACGCACTCGACGACGCGATCCAGTCAGCTGCGGCCGCCCGCAACACGATCAGCACCAACAACCCGAGCGCCGGCTACTGGCGCCGTCGGGAGCGCGACCTCGAGCTGCAGCGCCTCATCGACCCCACGAACAACACGCTCATCGAAGACCTCAAAGAGGCCAACCGCTGGGTAACCGAGTACGACAACGAGTACCTCAGCGCGATCCAGAGCTACAACGCCGCCGTCACAGCTCGAGACAACGCGGTCAACGCGGCCATTGCCGGCCTCGACAGCGCAGCTGATCGCGCAGACCTCAACGATGGCTTCTGGGAGCGCATCGAGGGCGCCTTCGACGCCCTCTACGATCTGGCGCAGAAGTACCTGGCGCCGGTGCTCAAGATCATTCGCGAGGCACTGGAGTTCATCAAGCAGATCGTCGACGTGCTGGCACTCATCGTGAGCATCCTCGCGATTTTCATCCCGGTGCTAGCACCGTTGGCTGGCGCTCTGGCTCTCGCTTCCATCCTGCTATCGGTCGCAGTGCTGTTGTGCTCCCTCGCGCTCTTTGCACTTGGCAAGGAGTCGCTGGGCCGAGTGCTCAGCGACGTCTTCAACGTGGCGATCTCTGTTGTCACCTCCATCGGCCCCCTGAGGGCTCTGGGCGGTCTCGGCCAGTCGATGTCACAGATCGGCGCAGGTGGCGTGAAGATGCTTGGTCAGACGGCCGCGGTTCACTTCTCTCTCGCGTTCCGCATGGGAGGTGAGACGGCGCTGAAGAGTGCCGGTCTCGTTCTTGGCGAGTACGCCGAAATGGTGGGCGTCGAGTTTGCCACGGAGTACGGCGAGGCCCTGTTCGAGGCGAACGACCCCGGAACGCCCAACTTCTCGAGTCAGGGTCCGGCGTGGTCAGATCCCAATGCTGACCCGGGCGGATTCGACTTCGCGCCAGAGAAGTTTGGCGAGTCGATCGTCGGTGGCCTCAGCCTCGGGTTCAACGACATCGGCGCGGAGTTCACTGAGCCCTTTACCAACAGCGTCGCTGCAGGTGTCGAGTTCGCCTCCGCAGCGAACAGCTTCTCGGCGGTGCCGGCCGGATGAGCATCGCAGACACCACCGCGCTGCCGCAGCCGGGCACCCTCCCTCTCCCTGTCGGATGGGTGCCACTCGCTCCCCACGGCGCCGATCCGAGCGACTGGGTCGAGGGCTACCTCAACAGCCTGCGCGAGCAGCCCACCGCTATCGTGCGCGCACAGCTGCGCTACAGCCTGCTCACCGTCATGGAGCTTGCCGCCACTATGCGCCCTGGAAAGCGCTACAACTTTGCCTTGCTGGAGGACCCAGAGCTGGGCGCAGTGCGGGCGTTGCTGTCGGTGCAGATGCTGCGAACTCCGGCGAGCCAGATGGAGAACTACCGTGCCCGGCTGGAGGAGGCAGACCAGAACGACAGCATCCAGGTGCTGAACCGTGAGGTCTTCGACGTGCAGTTCGATGCTGGACACGGAATCGCCATGCACGACTTCACCGTGTCGGCTGAGATCGAGGCAGTGCCTGATCCCGCGCTTGAGCGAACGATCATCGGACTCTTCGTGACCGGTGAGGATGTGCTCATCGAGTTCTCGTTGTATGCACAGGACCTCTCCGTCTTCGACAACATGTCGCAGTACCTCGTCGACATCATCGCCACCCTCGACATCTCCGGAGTGAACCAGTGACCAACCCAGCCCCGCGTTTCGTTCTTCCGGGCACGTGGGGTCGAGTGGACCTGCGCAGCGAGGCGGCGAGCCGAGCATCTATCCGCAAGGTCGCCGAGCGTGCGACTCGCCGTCGCGAGGAGCTGGCGTCGGTGCGCGCCGAGATTCGCGACCGCTTCAACCTTGCCGCAGACGCGGCCCGCGGCTCGGGTGCGACTGATCTCTACGTGGCGTTCGAGCTCACGAAGGGTGTTCCCTTGCCCGCGTGGCTGACTGTGTTCTCTCCAGAGATCGACGCGACCGACTTCAATGCACTTGGTCTCAGCGAGCTGGCGGAGGTGCTTGACCGCGGGATCGCGACCACTGACGAGGCGATCACCACTGCCGAGCCGCTTGTCACCCCCGACATCCGCGCGGTGCGGCAGTCCTGGCGCCGGGTCGCACATGTCGAGGAAGGTGATGTCGAGCGTGACTTCGAGATTCTCGAGGCTGACTACTGGCTCGCAACCGCCAAGCCCAATCGCATCGCCCTGATGACCTTCTCAACGGCTTTCGTGGAATACGAGGACGAGATGCTTCGGCTGTTCGACGCGGTTGTCAGCACGATCCGCTGGGCCGCCCCTGTGGTCGAGGTCGATGAGGCTGTACCCGCCACGTAAGCGACCGCTGTTAGCATTGCTCGCCTAGGCGACTAGGGGAGGAGCACGGTGGGCGACAACGATGGCGGATACCTCATCACCCCGCCGCCGGGGCTGTTCCCCAATGCCCCTTCCGCTGCTCCAGCACCGCAGGAGACGCACCACACGGTGACGGAATCGGGAACGCACAAGTTCGAGCGTCCCGCAGAGGCAGCGCGGCCATCGGTCGCGCCGCCGGCCTTCTTCGCCGCGCCGCTGGGCGCACAGCCCCGCCAGACCGCGCTCACACTGCAGCGCGAGGATGGCACGCAGCACGTCATCACCGCGGCCGCAGTCTTCGGCCGCAACCCCGCCGCGGCGGGGGAGTGGGCCGGTGCACTGCCCGTCGCCCTGCCAGACAGCGAGAAGTCGATGTCGAAGACGCACGCCGGGATTCGGGTCACTGCCGGCGGCTCGAGCATCGTCGACCTCAACTCGACGAACGGCACGGTCGTGCTGCGCCCGGAGGGCACGGAGGAGGAGCTCGCGCCGGGGGTGCCGGTCTCGGTGCGCCCGGGTGACGTGGTGCTTCTCGGCAAGGTTGTCATCCGCGTCGTCTCGTAGGCTGTCCGCCCGCGGAGGCAGGTGGGTAGTACTCCCCATCGACGCATCCTCACTTTCGCCACTACGGTTGGCACATGGCGGACCTGACAATTGACATCCAGTCGCTGAGTGACCTCAGCGACAAGCTCGTGGCGGTGCAGGGCGAGCTGGAGAACGCGGAGAAGTTCAGCAAGACCGTCGCTGATATGGCAGGTGACCCGCTCCTCGCCAACGTGCTTCGGGATTTCGCTGACAAGTGGAACGTGCGCCGCGGCTTCCTCATTGACGACATTGCGCAGCTCTCAGAGACGGCGATAGCCATTCGCAACACCTTCGCCGACCTCGACAACGAGATCGC
>JBIIAR010000032.1:0-12137 GCA_044239765.1 Microbacteriaceae bacterium | reverse complement strand
AAGGTGCGGTTGATGAGCGACTCGCGGGCCTGCGTCAGCACCTGGATGGTGACGTCCTCCGGAATCAGGTTCTCTTCGATGAGCGACCGCACGAAGTCGAAATCGGTCTGCGAGGCGCTCGGAAACCCGACCTCGATCTCCTTGTAGCCCATCTTCACGAGCAGGTCGAACATGATGCGCTTGCGCTCTGGGCTCATCGGGTCGATGAGGGCCTGGTTGCCGTCCCGAAGGTCGACGGCGCACCAGCGAGGGGCGGTCGTGATGCGCTTCGAGGGCCAGGTGCGGTCGGGCAGATCGACCGGCAGCATCTCGTGATACGGGCGGTACTTGTGAATCGGCATGCCCGAGGGGGTCTGCGTGTTCTTCATGGGGTCCTTCTACTCAGTCTGGGTTAGTTAGTCGGGCCAACGACGAACTCCGCGACGAGGGAGGCCTCTGTTAGGACTCGTCGCGGCAGCTAAGAAGGAGCAGACCGAACAACACCCTTCGAGGCTACAGCAGTTTTCTCGCGGCCTCTATAACGACCGGATCACTGCACCCGGCAGCGAAGCCGGCGATGCGCCGGTCGATATCGCGCTTCACCAGCCAGGCGCCGATCTTTCTCCGCCGGCCAGCGAATGAGGGCCGGGCGGCAGGTGAAGTTGTACTTCCACGTGGCGAGAGTGCCCTGCGGGTGCGCGGCGAAGCGCCAGCCTCCGCCGAGGTGCTCGAAGAACCACGGGCCGTCGAGCACCTTCATGCCCACGTTCGTCGGCGGGGCGTACGAGACGTACTCGCTCGTCATCCGCGCTCCCCTGCGCGAGACGGTCATGGTGCGCACACCCTTGGCCACGCGGGTGGCGCCGTCGAGAAAGAACTGCTCGCGAATGAAGGTGTCCCACCGCATCCGCGTCTCGCCTGTTGTCTGCGACACGGCGAAGGCGAGCGCGGGCTCGACCCCTACAACGATCTGGCTCTCGACGGTAGGCATCTGTTGAGGGTAGCTCGCTGCCGATAGAGTCGCTGTAATCACATCCTGGGAGGGGCCCTCCATGCGCAGCTTGTCCACTACTTCCCGACGCGGGCGGAGGGCAGTCGGCATTGCGCTGATGGGCGCCCTCGCCCTCTCGCTCACCGCGTGTCTTCCGCCGAGTCTCGACGAGATAGAGACCAACTCCGACGCCGTCGACTTCGAGCACATCAAGGAGGCGACGGTGCGTATCTACGCCGAGGGCACCTTCGTCGAGCCGGGAACGCTCGACCCCTACGAGGGCGGCTGGTATGGCTCGGGCTTCATCGTCGACCCGTCGGGCCTCATTGTCACGAACTACCACGTGGCCGGTGGCGCGGAGTCGATGGTCGTCTGGATCGGCGACGACAACGACGACGGAGACGAGATCGAGGCCACTATCGTCGGCTACTCGGAGTGCCTTGACCTCGCGGTCATCCAGCTCGAGGATGGCGACGACTACCCCTACATGGCATGGCATGAGGGTGAGATCACCGAGGGACTCGACGTCTACTCTGCGGGCTTCCCCGGTGGCGACCCGAACTTCACCCTGACCAAGGGGATCGTCTCGAAGTCGGACTTCGAGCGCGAGTTCTCGTGGTCGTCGCTGCAGCACGTCATCGAGCACGACGCGCGCATTCGCGGCGGCAACTCGGGCGGTCCCCTGATCGACGCCGAGGGGCGTGTCGTGGGCGTCAACTACGCCGGTGACGGCGGTGCCGACGACTACAACTGGGCGATCCACCGCGACGAGGTGCTCGACGTGATCGACGACCTCGAAGACGGCGACGCCGTGCAGAGCCTCGGGCTCAGCGGCTCCGCCCTGTCGGGCGGCGGCGACGAGGCGGGCGTGTGGGTGCAGTCGGTGCAGGCCGATGGTCCCGCGGAAGACGCCGGCATCCTTCCCGGTGACGTGCTGATCACGATGGAGGGCGATGGCCTCGCCGCCGAGGGCACCATGGAGGAGTACTGCGACATCATCGACGACGAGGGCACCAATGCCGAGATCGACGTCGAGGTCTACCGTCCCTCAGAGGACTCCTACTACGAGGGCCAGTTCAACGGCAACGAGCTCGAGTACGTCTCCGGCGGTAACGGCGGCAGCACTATCGAGGGCTTCTACCTGGCCACCGACGACTCCGGCACCATCGAGGTGAGCGTGCCTGAGGAGTGGGCTGACGTCGACGGCGAGGGCTACGAAGACGACCAAGGCCGTCAGTACACCGCGGTCACCGTCACCCCCGACCTCGATGGCTGGCAGAACGGCAGCTGGGAGGTTCCCGGTGTGCGCATTCTCGCCTCTGAGGAGCTTGTCGGCGAGGACCCGGCCAGCGAGCTCGCCGACTTCATGGTCTCAATCGCCCCGGAGTGCACGCTCGACGACGAGGGCGAGTTCGACGACGGGCTCTACATCGGCCAGTACCAGTACTACGTGAGCTGCGGCGGTGTCGACACCGACTTCGTGGGCCTTGTCGCAACCGACTACGACAACACGCACATGATCTACCTCGCGGTGCAGATGGTCGACTCGAGCGACAAGACAACGGTGCTCGACGAGATCCTCGCGACCTTCCTCGCGCGGTACTAGCCGGCACCGAGAAAAGGGGCGGATGCGACTGCATCCGCCCCTTTTTTCGCGCGCCTACTCGACCGCGAGGGCCACGACCGGTGCGACACTCGTCGCGCGGCGGGACGGCGCCAGCGACGCCGCAAGGGTGAGGATGACTGACCCCACAATCACGACCCCCACCAGCGCCAGCGGAACCGCCGGCACCACGAGCCCCGGCTGCTCCAGCGTCGCCCCGAGAAGCGACTGCGCACCGGCCCAGCCGTAGAATATGCCGAGCACGAGCCCGACGATCACCGCGGCGACGGTGAGCTGCGCCGCCTCGGTGAGGATCATCTGCCGCACCTGCTTCACGGTGAAGCCGAGGGCCCGCAGCAGTCCGAGCTCGCGGGTGCGCTGCAGCACGCTGAGCGACAGGTTGTTCACCATGCCGACGGCGGCGATGAGGGCGCTGAATCCCATGAGCACCGAGAACACGACAACCGTGATGATGAGCACGGTGTCGATGCCGCCGTACAGCTCGGGGTTCTGCTCCTGTGCAGCTCGCAGTATCGCCTGGTACGTCTCGGTCGCAACGGAGAACATAGTGACGAGGGTGACACCGATGACGAGGCCGATCGTCGTGCGCGAGCTGCGCTCGGGGTATCGCACCGCGTTCTCCGAAGCGAGACGCGCTTGCGCGCTCGAGCCGAAGAGACGGCCGACAAGCCGCAGCGCGGGCGGCATGACAAGGTGCGCGCCGAGCACGATGCCGGAGAAGGAGAACACTCCCCCGACCATGCCGATGAGCACGCCGGCCGGGTTCACCAGCCCCGCGATGATGCCGAGACCGAGAAGGCCCATGCCGATGACGAACAGGGTGACGGCAACCGCGTTGCGTCCCTTGCGGCCGACGACCTCCTCGCGGCTCGACTCCACAGCCGCGCCGGTCGCCTGCATGGGGCTGACGACGAGAACACGGCGTGATCCGATCCACGAGGCGAGCCAGGTGGTGAGCACGACGGTGACGATGGGCAGAAGGATGACGGGCTCGACGTAGCTGTAGTTGAGGGCGGGCAGAAACTCGGTCGTCACAGAGATCGCGACGATGACAGCCACGAGCAGCGTTCCGACGACAGCCCCGATCAGGGAGCCCACGACGCCGACGACAAGACCCTCACGGGCGACCGCCCGCCGCTGCGCCGCCGCGCTCGAGCCGATCAGCCGATAGAGCGCGATGGTGCGGGTGCGGCCGGCGACGATCGTCGCGAAGGTGTTCGAGGTGACGATGGCGCCGACGTAGATCGCGATGACCATGAACACAGTCGCCACGAGGGCGAGCAGCAGCGGAACAGCGGTGCCGCTGCTGCCGGTGACGTCGTCGTTCGCGATGATGAGGGAGAGAACCGCGGTGATCTGCAGCAGTGCGACGCCGAAGGCGCTGCTCAACGCGGCCACGAGGATGCTGGGGCCGTGCTCCCTCATGCGCGCGCCTCCATGCCGAGCATGAAGCTGCTGATCTGCTCCGGGGTGGAGCGGCCGCGGTCCTCGACGACGCGACCGTCGGCCAGAAAGAGGATGCGGTCGGCGTAGCTGGCCGCTATCGGGTCGTGCGTGACCATGGCGATGCTCTGTCCGTACTCGGTGCTCGCGGAGGCCAGAAGGCTCAGCACCTCGCGACCGGTGCGCGAGTCGAGGTTGCCCGTTGGCTCGTCGGCGAAGACGAGGTCGGGGCGGGTGCCGAGCGCCCGCGCGATCGCGACACGCTGCTGCTGGCCGCCGCTGAGCTCATGGGGCCGGTGCTTGAGGCGGTCCTCCAGCCCGAGGGCGGCGACGAGCTCATCGATCCACGCGCCTTCAGCATCCGTCGGCTTGCGGCCGTCGAGCTCGAAGGGCAGCAGGATGTTTCCCAAAATGTCGAGGGTTGGAACGAGGTTGAAGCTCTGAAAGACAAAGCCGACACGACGGCGACGCAGGATCGTCAGTGCGGTGTCGCCGAGGGTGGTGATCTCGGTGTCGCCGAGCCAGGCACGCCCGCCAGTCGGCGAGTCGAGTCCGGCCATGATGTGCATGAGCGTCGACTTGCCGGAGCCACTCGGGCCCATGATCGCCGTGAACTCGCCGCGGCGGATTCCGATCGAGACGTCAGAGAGCGCGGTGACGCGGTTCTCTGCGCCGCCGTAGGACTTGGTGAGGGATGCGACGCGGGCGACAAGCCCGAGGTCGGTCGAGGTGATTTCCATGTCTCCAACGTTAGAAAGCCGCAGCGGCACGCGAGTCGGGCGCAAGGCGCGACCGCGTACATCGATGGGATGACTAGGCTGCGATCGTGACGAATACACAGCTCCCCTCGTTCGGCGAGGCACTCCCCCTTCGATACGAGACGGACCTGCGATTCACCCACCGCTTTGCCCTCGTTATCGCCTGGATCACGATCAGTCGCTCGGTCTTCGTCATCGTGGCCGGATCGATCGCGGCGATCGGCCTTCTCGCGCTCGTCGGGATTCTGCTCGGCCTGTTTCTCAGTGCGGCCACCGGCGAGTGGCGCGAGCTCGGCCCCCTCATCCCCGGCTTTCTCATTCCCGTTGGCCTGCTGCTGCTGATGTTCGGCCTTGGCTACGGGATGGCCCGCTACACGCTTGACCGGCAGTTTCCGATCGGCTCCGTCTTCGGCGCTGCCCTCGGTGACACCAAGCTCGCGCTGAGCATGCCGGGCTCTGCGGGTGAGATCGACTACCGCAACTACCGCAAGGTCGCGAGAGTGGGCAGCTTTCTCTACCTTCCCTCGCGCATCGGCTCACGCCGCACCCTGCTGCCCGTGCAGCTGTTCCCCGGTGCCGCCCTCGACGAGCTCCGGGCGAAGATCGCGCACGCGCGCACGCTGACCTAGCTCTCGACGAGGCCGTTCTCGTAGGCGTAGACCACGAGCTGCACGCGGTCCCGCAGCTCGAGCTTTGCCAGCACGCGGCTGATGTGCGTCTTCACGGTCGCCTCGCTGAGAAACTCGCGCTTCGCGATCTCGGAGTTGCTGAGGCCCTGCGCCGCGAGGGCGAAGATCTCGCGCTCCCGACTGGTCAGGTCTTCGAAGCCCGGCGCCGATCCGGCCGCCCGGGAGTCGAAGTGCTGAAACAGCTCGCGCGTCTGCGCGGCAGCGATGACGGCGGTTCCCGCGTGCACGGTGCGGATCGCGGCGAGCAGAAACTCCGGGTCGGCGTCCTTGAGCACGAACCCGCTCGCCCCACCCCGAATGGCCCGCGCCGCCGCCTCGTCGAGGTCGAAGGTGGTGAGCACGATGATGCGCGGCTGCTTGCCGCCGCGGGCTGCCGCGGCCTCGACGATGAGGCGAGTGGACTCGATGCCGTCCATGACCGGCATGCGGATGTCCATGAGCACAATGTCGGGCTTGGCCGACGCGGCGAGGGCGACACCCTCCACCCCGTCGCCGGCCTCGCCGACGAACTGCAGGTCGGGCTGGGAGCTGACCAGCATCCGAATTCCGGCACGAAACAGTGCCTGGTCGTCGACCAGGGCGACGCGAATAGTCATGCCACCACCGGAATCGTCGCGGTCACCACGAAGACGTCCTCGCGAGGCTCGGCGGTCAGCGCGCCGCCCGCGAGCATCGCGCGCTCTCGCATGCCGTCGATACCGTGGCCACCCGAGGGCGCCATCGTCGTGAAGACGTTCGAGATCTCGAGCTCGAGGGCCGTGTCGGTCCATTCGAAGCGCACGAGCGCCTCCTTCGGGTCGGCGCCGTGGCGCAGGGCGTTGGTAAGGGACTCCTGCACGATGCGGTAGACCGCCAGCTGCTGGCCAGTGCCCAGCGTGTGCGGCACGCCGTCGTCGGTCCGGCGCACGCTGAGCCCGCTCGAGCGCAGCTGCTCGAACAGGCGCTCGAGGTCGGCGAGCACCGGCTGGGGCACCTCGCCCTGGCTATGGCGCAGCTGCCCGAGCAGAATCCGCACGTCACCGAGCGCCTCGCGTGCGGTCGTGGAGATGGTGGATAGCGCCTGATCTGCCGCGCCGGTGTCGGCCTTCATGGCGTAGCGCGCGCCGTCCGCCTGGGCGATGACCACGGCCAGCGAGTGCGCCACCACATCGTGCATGTCACGGGCGATGCGGTTGCGCTCCTGCTCGATCACGACCACCCGCTCAGCCTCCTGCTGATCGGCACGGGCTCGCTGCGCCGCGGCGCCCTTGGCGCGGGAGTCCATGAGGGTGCGGTAGAGCAGGCCGAGCGTCCAGCTGAGCACGAAGAGAATGGTGAAGCCGATGAAGCTGGCTGAGCCGATGAGCAGCATGCGCGGAAGGTTGCTGTACATCTGCTCGATGATGCCGCTGGCGCTGCCAGAGGTGACATAGCCCTGCACCACCAGGTAGACGGTGGCCACTGCAGCGCCGAGCACGGCAGAGATGAGTCCGAGCCACTTGAGCAGCCGGTCCCCGTAGGCGGAGGTCGCGAACAGCATCACCAAGATGGCGAGGTTGGCGAAGTCGGGGGCAAGGCCGAAAGACAGCTGCAGCACAACGGTCGTCCAAGCGACGATGAGCGACAGGCGGGGGCTGAGGCGGTGAACGGCGAACGTGACCGCCATGCCGAAGACCACCACGATGATGGTCGCGTCGTAGACGCCAATCGAGAGCCGCAGCAGAAAGGCGACACCGGCGATGACGATGTCGATCGCCAGCTGGTGCGGCTTCAGAACGCGGTACATGTCACCCACGCTAGGTCGTGCCGCGACCGCGCGCGATCAAATCAGACGGATGTCGCCCTCGCGACGCGTGAAGATCATCCGCAAGTCGTACTCAGAAGCCCAGTCGCCCCAGCTGCTTGGCGTCGCGCTGCCACTCCTTGGCGACCTTCACGCGGAGCGAGAGAAAGACCTGGTGGCCCACGAGCTTCTCAATCTCGGCGCGGGCGCGGGCGCCGACGTCTTGCAGGCGCTCCCCCTTGTGGCCGATGATGATGCCCTTCTGGCTGTCGCGCTCGACGAAGAGGTTGGCATAGATCTCGAGCAGCTCCTTGTCGTCGCGCTCCTCCATCTGGTCGATGGTGATGGCGATGGAGTGCGGCAGCTCGTCCATGACGCCCTCGAGCACTGCCTCGCGAATGAGCTCGGCGATGCGCGCCTCAAGACCCTCGTCGGTCACCGCGTCGGCCGGGTACAGCGGCGCGCTGATCGGCATGAGCTTGACGAGCTCCGTGGTCAGCACGTCGAGCTGGATCTTGCCGAGGGACGAGATAGGGATCACCGAGTCCCAGTCGCGCAGGGCGCTGATCGCCAGCAGTTGCTCGGCGACGGCCGGGCGCGAGGCGGCGTCGACCTTGGTGACGATGGCGACCTTCTTGGCGCGCGGAAACGCGTCCAGCTGCTCGTTGATGTACTTGTCGCCAGGGCCGATCTTCTCGTTGGCCGGCATGCAGAAGCCGATGACGTCGACCTCGCCGAGCGTGTCTTGCACGACCGCGTTGAGCCGCTCCCCCAGCAGGGTGCGCGGGCGATGCATTCCGGGGGTGTCGACGACGATCAACTGCCCGGATGCGGCATGCACGATGCCGCGGATCGCCCGCCGCGTGGTCTGCGGCTTCGACGACGTGATCGCGACCTTCTCGCCCACGAGCGCATTGGTCAGCGTCGACTTGCCGACGTTCGGGCGGCCGACGAACGACACGAACCCTGCTCTGAATGTCTCGACAGGCTCGACAACCGAATTCATCAGGATTCCTTTTCTTCGGCGAATGCCGCTTGCACGTCGATGAGCGACTGGTCGCGCTCCACGAGAACGGTGACGAGCTGCTTGCGGCGGCCCTCGGTGCGGTCGGCGCGCAGGATGAGTCCCGAAACCGTCGCGGTGGAGCCGATGACCGGAAGACGGCCGACGGCCTTGGTGAGCAGTCCTCCGACGGAGTCGACGTCTTCATCCTCGAGCTCGATGCCGAACAGGTCGCCAAGGGCGTCGATGGGCAGACGGGCGTTCACCCGGTAGCTGCCGTCGTCGAGCTGCTCGTACTCGGCGAGGGTGGAGTCGTACTCGTCAGAGATCTCGCCGACGAGCTCCTCGATAAGGTCCTCCAGGGTCGCGAGACCGGCGATGCCGCCGTACTCGTCGACCACCATCGCGAGGTGGTTGGACTCCAGCTGCATGACCCGCAGCAGATCGTCGGCCTTCTGCGACTCCGGCACGAACAGCGGCGGTCGGGCAAGGTCGACGGCCTTGGTCTTCTCGACCGCCTTCGGCTTCTCGAAGCTGAGGCGCGCGACGTCGCGAAGGTAGAGCACGCCGAGCACTTCGTCGACATCGTTGCCGATCACGGGGATACGCGAGACTCCCTTGCTGAGAAAGAGCGACATGGCCGTGGCGATCGTGTCGTCGCGGTCGATGGTCACCATGTCGGTGCGCGGGATCATCACCTCGCGCACCACGGTGTCGTTGAACTCGAAGATCGAGTGGATCAGCTCGCGGTCGTCCTCCTCGAGCACATCGAGCTCTGTGGCCTCGTCGACCATGCTGAGCAGCTGCTCCTCACTCGAGAAGGTGGCGGTCTTCGCGCGCCCGGGGGTCACCCGGTTGCCGATCGCGACGAGCGCGTTCGCGATGGGGCCGAGCGCGATGCGAACGCCGCGGATCAGCGGCGCAGAGAACACCAGAATGCCGCGCGCGTGCGCGCGGCCAACGCTGCGCGGACTCGACCCCACCAGCACGAAGGATGCAGCGGTCATGATGAGCGCCGAGAACAGCAGCGCGAGCCACCACTCCCCGATCGCGTAGGCGAAGGCCAGCGAGACGAGCACCGCGGCCGTCGTCTCGGAGACGACGCGCATGAAGTTGATGGCGTTGGTGTGGGTGCCGACGTCGTTCGAGATGGCGAGCAGCGACTTTCGCGAGCGACTGGACAGCGCCATCTCGACGAGGTCACTGCGGCTGACCACCGAGAGGGCGGCATCCGCGGCGGCAAGCAGGCCGCCGAGCACGACGAGCAGCACGGCCGCGCTGATGAAGAGCGGAATCATCATGGGGGGCTACTTGCGTCGTTCGGCGATGTGGAATCCAAGCAGGATGTCACGCTGGATGCCGAACATGACCTTCTCGTCGTCGGGCTCCGCGTGGTCGAAGCCGAGGAGGTGCAGCAGCCCGTGGGTGGTGAGCAGCAGCAGCTCGTCGAGCGTGGAGTGACCGGCGGTCTCTGCCTGGCCGATGGCAACCTGCGGGCAGAGCACGATGTCGCCGAGCAGCCCGGCGGGCGTGATCTGGTCTTCGGTGCCGGGGCGCAGCTCGTCCATCGGAAAGCTGAGAACGTCGGTGGGACCGGGCTCGTCCATCCACTGCACGTGCAGCTGCTCCATCGCGGCCTCGTCGACACACACGATGGCGAGCTCGGCGTCGGGGTGCACGTGCAGCTGGTCGAGCGCGTAGATAGCCAGACGCTGCAGGGCAGCCTCGTCCACCGGGATCGCGGACTCGTTGTTGATCTCGATGCTCATCGTTTGCTCTTGCCCCTGAACTCTCTCGCCTGCTGCTCGGCGTCGTACTTGGTGTAGGCGTCGACGATCTGGCCGACGAGCGTGTGGCGAACGACATCCGCGCTGGTCAGGCGAGCGAAGTGGATGTCGTCGATCTCGTTCAGCACCGTCGTGACGAGCTGCAGCCCGCTCGCGCCCGTCGGCAGGTCGACCTGGGTGACGTCACCGGTCACGACGATCTTCGAGCCGAAGCCGAGACGGGTGAGGAACATCTTCATCTGCTCTGGACTCGTGTTCTGGGCCTCGTCGAGGATGATGAACGCGTTGTTGAGCGTGCGACCGCGCATGTAGGCGAGTGGCGCGACCTCGACGGTGCCGGCGGCGAGCAGCTTGGGAACCAGCTCGGGGTCCATCATCTCGTTGAGCGCGTCGTAGAGCGGCCGAAGGTAGGGGTCGATCTTGTCGTTCAGCGTGCCCGGGAGAAAGCCGAGGCGCTCTCCTGCCTCGACCGCGGGGCGGGTGAGGATGATGCGCTCGACCTCTTTGCGCTGCAGCGCCTGCACCGCCTTCGCCATGGCGAGGTAGGTCTTGCCGGTGCCGGCGGGGCCGATGCCGAAGGTGATGGTGTTCTCGTCGATCGCGTCGACGTAGTCCTTCTGGCCAAGCGTCTTGGGGCGGATGCTCTTGCCACGGCTCGTGAGGATTGCCTGACTCAGCAGGTTGGCGGGGCTGCCCTCGTTGCGCTCGAGTATGCGGGCCGACTCGGTCACCTCGCTGTCGCCGAGGTCGACGCCCTTGCGCACCATCTGAATGAGCTCCTCGACGAGTTCCCGTGCCGCCGCGACATCCGCCGCATCGCCCTCGAGCACGATGCTGTTGCCGCGCACGAGCACCTGCACCGCCGGGTAGGTGCGCTCGATGGTCTTGAGAAGCCGGTCCTGCGGTCCGAGCAGGCGCACCATGGCCACGCCGTCGACTTCGAGCTCGTAATGAACCGCGTTGGGATCGCTAACCGGCAAGTTTTCCTTCTTCTAGTTGTCCGCTTGCTTCTGACAAGCCACTGAGAACGTGCGCGTGCACGTGGAACACGGTCTGTCCCGCGCTCTCGCCCGAGTTGAACACGAGCCTGAACTCGCCGTTCGAGTGCTCGGCCGCAAGAGCGTGCGCGGTGGAGACAACCTCCGCGAGCAGAGCGGGATTCCCCGCGGCCAGCTGGGAGACGTTCGCGTACTCCGCGCTCTTCGGGAACACCAGCAGGTGAACGGGCGCCTGCGGAGCGATGTCGCGGATCGCGATCACGTGCTCGCTCTCGAACACGATCTCGGCCGGGATCTCACGCGCGACGATGCGCTCGAAGACGGTCGGTTCGGTGCTCATGTCTCTATTCTCTCACCAACGCCCCAGTCGGGCGCTGAGAACGGCGATCGCCGCGGGACCGGCCGTCGAGGTGCGCAGAATCTCGGGGCCAAGGCGCACTCGTGTCGAGCCCTGCTGCTCCAGCAGCTCGAGCTCCCGCGGGCTGATGCCGCCCTCCGGTCCGACGATGAGGGCGATGCGGCCCTCCGTGGGCAGCGGCACCTCGGTGAGCGCTACCGATGCGGTGGGGTCGAGAACGAGTCCGCTGATCTGCTTCGTCGTGGCGAGCGGCTCGACCACCGGCATCCAGGCGCGAATGGACTGCTTGCTCGCCTCGCGCACGATGGCCTCCCACCGCAGGCGCCCCTTCTCGAGCTTCGCGCCCTCCCACCGGCTGACACTGCGCTCAGCGGACCACGGGATGACACCAGACACCCCGAGCTCGGTCGCCGCCTGCACCGCGAGCTCGTCGCGGTCGCCCTTCGCCAGCGCCTGCACCAGCCACAGCTGCGGATCGGGCGCCGGCTCGACCCGCACCTCAGAGACCGTGAGCGCAAAGGGGTCGAGCGAGGTCACGACCCCGCCGGCGACGAGCCCCCGGCCGTTGCCGACCGAGAGACGCTCCCCGACGCGGGTGCGCGCCACCGTAACGGCGTGCTTCGCCTCATCCCCGTCCAGCGTGATCGAGTCGCCGACGACCGCCGACTCGAGGTACTCCGAGAGGTAGAGCGATGCCATCTACAGCCCGAGGAACCGGTCGCGCACCTTCGCGAAGAGTCCCTGC
>JBIIAR010000310.1:0-3129 GCA_044239765.1 Microbacteriaceae bacterium | reverse complement strand
TGTTGCGTGGCAACGACTTCAAGCTCTACGACCTCATCTGGAAGCGCACCGTCGCCAGCCAGATGGCGGATGCCCGCGGAACAACCGCGACCGTCACCATCGAGGCCTCTAAGGTCGGCATCGCGACCGCGGTGACGGGCGACGTGACGACGGCGGAGTTCACCGCCAGCGGCACGATCATCACCTTCCGCGGCTTCATGCACGCCTACGAGGAGTCGCAGGACGAGGAGCGCAACGCCGCCGCTGAGCCCGCCGAGGCCAAGCTGCCGGTGCTGACCGAGGGCCAGGCCCTCACCGCCGCCGCGATTGAGGCCAAGGGCCACGAGACCAGCGCCCCGCCGCGCTACACCGAGGCGAGCCTCGTCAAGCAGCTCGAGGAGCTCGGCATCGGCCGCCCCTCGACCTATGCGGCCATCATCTCGACGATCGTCGACCGCGGCTATGTCACCCCGCGCGGCCAGGCACTCGTGCCCAACTGGATCGCCTTCAGCGTCGTGCGCCTGCTCGAGGAGTTCTTCGCCGACCTCGTCGAGTACGACTTCACCGCCGGCATGGAGAGTGACCTCGACCTCATCGCCGGCGGCGAGGCCGACCGCGTCGAGTGGCTCACCGGGTTCTACTTCGGCAGCGCCAAGCACCGCGGACTGCGCACCGTCATCGACAACCTCGGTGAGATCGACGCGCGCGAGATCAACTCCGTGCGCATCAGCGACGCGATCACCCTGCGCATCGGCAAGTACGGCCCCTACCTCGAGGCGCCGAGCGACGACCCAGAGAAGCCGCGCCGCATCAACGTGCCGCAGGACCTCGCGCCCGACGAGCTCACCGCCGCCAAGGCGCAGGAGCTCATCGACGCCCCCATCGTCACCGACCGGGTCATCGGCATCAACCCGGAGAACGGCAAGGAGGTCGTCGCGAAAGACGGCCGCTTCGGCCCCTACGTCACCGAGCTCGAGCCTGAGCTGCCGCCCGCCGAGCCGGAGTTCGTGCTCGACAAGAAGACGGGTGAGCTCAAGGAGAAGAAGCCGAAGAAGGTCGTCGCTCCGAAGGCGCGCACCGCATCCATCTTCAAGACCATGAACCTGGCTGAGATCGACCTCGACACCGCGCTCGCGCTGCTCAACCTGCCGCGCGTGGTCGGAGCCGACCCCGAGACCGGCGCCGAGATCACCGCGCAGAACGGCCGCTACGGCCCGTACCTGAAGAAGGGCACGGACACCCGGTCGCTGGCCAGCGAGAACCTCATCTTCGATATCGACCTCGCCGGCGCGGTGGAGCTGTACTCGCAGCCCAAGTACGGCAACCGCGCCGCATCGAGCGCGCTCGCCGAGTTCGCCGACGACCCGGAGAGCGGCAAGCCGATCAAGATCAAGGACGGCCGCTTCGGCGTCTACATCACCGACGGGATCACCAACGCGACGATCCCGCGTGGCGAGGACTACGAAGACATCGACTACGACCGCGCCGTGCAGCTGCTCGCCGAGAAGCGTGCCAAGGGACCGGTCAAGAAGCCGGCCGCGAAGCGTGCCCCCGCGAAGAAGCCGGCCGCCAAGAAGCCCGCAGCGAAAAAGTAGTCGTGGCAGGTCTCTTCATCACGCTGGAAGGCGGCGACGGCTCTGGCAAGTCGACGCAGATCCGGCACCTGATCGCCTTTCTGGAAGAGCAGGGGCGCACCGTCGTCGAGTCGCGCGAGCCCGGTGGCACCGACCTCGGCCAGGAGCTGCGCGAGATCGTGCTGCACCGCCGTGGCCACATCGCGCCGCGTGCCGAGGCTCTGCTCTACGCCGCGGACCGCGCCCACAACATCGCGACGAAGGTGCGACCGGCCATCGAGGCAGGCTCCATCGTCGTGCAGGACCGCTACCTCGACTCCTCCCTCGCCTACCAGGGCGCCGGCCGCGTGCTCGACGCCGAAGAGGTGCGCTCGCTGTCGACCTGGGCGACCGAGGGGCTGCTGCCCGACCTGACGATCCTGCTCGACCTCGACCCCGCCGTGGGCCGCGCGCGTATCGCGGGCGGGCGCTACGACCGCCTCGAGGAGGAGGTCGACGACTTCCACATCCGCGTGCGCGAGGCCTACCTCGCCCTCGCCGCCGCCGACCCCGGCCGCTTCCTCGTGCTCGACGCCAGCCGGCCGATCGAGTACCTCGCCGCAGCCATCCGCAGCCGGGTGTCATCTCTGCTCGCCTAAACTTCTGACCATGGCAGTGTGGGATGAGTTGACGGGGCAGTCCGAGGCCATCGCCATCTTCGCGGCCGCAGCCTCCGCCTCGAGCGTCGGCGGCAGCGACGACTCCTCGATGACCCACTCGTGGCTCATCACGGGTCCTCCCGGGTCTGGCCGCTCCAACCTCGCCTTCGCCTTCGCCACGGCCCTGCTGTCGTCGAGCCCCGACGGCGAAGAGTCGGTGCGCAAGCAGGTCGCCGCCCGCACCCACCCCGACCTCGCGGTGCTCAGCACCGACCGCGTCATCATCTCCATCGACGAGGTGCGCAACCTCGTCGCCACGAGCCAGTACTCGCCCTCGGTCGGCCGCTTTCGCGTCGTCATCATCGAAGACGCCGACCGCATGACCGAGCGCACGTCGAACGTGCTGCTCAAGGCGCTCGAAGAGCCGCCGCCGCGCACCGTGTGGATCCTGTGCGCCCCGAGCGAGGCCGACCTGATTCCAACCATCCGCTCGCGCGTGCGCACCGTGCAGCTGCGGGTGCCGGCCGTCGACGATGTGGCTGAGCTGATCCACCGCAGAGACGGGGTCGACCTCGCCGTCGCGACGCGCGCCGCGAGAGAGGCCCAGTCGCACATCGGCATGGCCCACCGCCTCGCCACCAATGCGGAGGCCCGGGAGCGCAGGGAGCGCACCCTGCAGCTGGCCCTCGGCATCCGTTCGGTTTCTGGTGCAGTCCTAGCGGCCTCAACTCTGCTGCAGCTCGCAACGGACGACGCCAAGGCGATCACCGAGGAGCGCGATGCCGAAGAGCGCGAGAGTGCCCTTCGGTCGCTCGGGGTCGAGCCCGGTGGAACGATTCCGGCCGCGCTTCGTTCCCAGCTCAAGAACCTCGAAGAGGACCAGAAGCGCCGCGCCACCCGCAGCCTTCGCGACGGCATCGACCGCATTCTCGTCGACC
>JBIIAR010000309.1:0-3144 GCA_044239765.1 Microbacteriaceae bacterium | reverse complement strand
CGCTACTTTGTCGGATCGCCTCCAGCGCTTCTGCGGGAAGCGAGTCGACTTGTTCCGTGAGTTGGAAAGTGAACAGGGCGACTTCCCGATTGTCCGACACCAGAACGTTAGGGAGGATCGCCCCGTCCGCGACCAACGGGGTCAGGCCGCCCAGCTGTTCTGAGACAATCGCGACAGCCTGCTCGGGTGGCAGTTGCGCCAGCGCATCCATACCCTCCAACTCGCGCTGGGCCACGTACTCGTTGTCACCGACATCCTTCACGACCTGCGCTATGGCGGAGGCGTTCGCCGGGTCGTCAACGTGGTCGCCATCGCTGACCGCGAAAACTATGAACGCCTGAGAGCCGGCGGCGGCCGGGAAGTTCTCACTCAACGTGTCGAGCACGTCCTGCGATGGGGTCCCATCAATTCGGAACTCGCTGGTAACTTTCGGAGGCACCGCGACCAGCACCGCCACGACCACCGTGAGGATCAGAGCCCACGCTCCGATCACGATCCAGCGGTGCGTGAAAGCGAAGCGACCCAGACGGTAAAGAAGTGATGACAATGCGGAGTTCTCCTGCGGTTCTATGAGGGAAGGTGGAAGCCGTGGCGGAGATAGTCCGCGATGGTTGAAATGAACCCGTTAAGGCTCACCTCGTTGAGGGGGTCCGTGATGCTGTCGGCATCCCGCAGAACGAGGCGACCGTCAAGCAGAGCCGACATAGCCCCGTAAGCGGCACCGACGACCAGGTACGCGTACATGGGCGGGTAGTCAGGCCCGAGACGCTCGCGCAAGAACTGGGTGGCCTCGGCGATGCCGCGCTGCTCCACGTCGTGCAGGTAGGGCTGCAGGCTCGGGCTATCGGAGGCGAGGTCAACCAAGCGACGGTGGGTGATGATCACGTACTCCGAGAACTGGGTCCGGAGCAGGTTGTCGATCTGGTCGGGCAGCGGCGTGTCCGACGCCACGGACAGGCCTTCGAGAGCCTCTCGCATGCGCAACAAGGTCACGAACGCGACCGCCTGCTCCTTCGAGTCGAAATAGTTATACACCGTCCGGGCCGAGACATCAGCCACCACCGCGACCTCACCCAGTGAGAACCCTCCGAGCCCCCGCTCACACGCCAAATCGAAAGCTGTTTCCGCGAGAAGACGCCGCATCGCGGACTTCTTGCGTTCACGAAGATCGGGCATCTCAGGATTGTATGATCAAAACCTGCCAGAACGGCAACCATGCGTACAAGGCATCTTTGGCCGCCCAGGACTAGCCGGCAGTCGGCGGTTCGGATGACCGGGAGAAAGCGGTGTAGTCACGTGTCGGGCATCCGTCTGTACATCCTCGCCGCGCTCGAGCAGGGCGGCGAGATGCATGGCCACCAGCTGCGCCAGCTCGCTGAGCAGGATCACGTTCAGATCGGGACCGACATCTCCGTCGGCGCTCTCTACGGGGCGCTCAAGCGTCTCGCAGCGGAAGACCTCATCCATGAGGTGCGCACCGAACGCATGGGCGGCTATCCGGAACGACAGATCTGGGGAATCACCAAGACCGGGCGGGAGGCGTTGGCCGGTCTGCGTCATGACGCCCTCCGCGAAATCGTCCTGCGCGCCGACCCCGTCGACATCGCCCTCTCGTGCCTCGACCCCGGCGACACGTCAGTACCGGCCCTGATCGCCGAGCGGATCGCCGGACTGCGAGCCACGCTCGCCGAGTCAGAGGCACACCACGAGCGCATCGCCGTCCACCTCACCCCGCTCGAACGCGTCGTCGTGACGCATCGCACCGCGAAGCTCCGCGCGGACATCGCCTGGCACGAAGACCTCCTCGCGCTGCTCCCGGGGCTGCTCGCCGCCACCCCCTCGAAGGACCCCGCACAAGACTGATCTCGACCCCGAATACAATGCCAAGCTCTGGGCGAACCGGCACGCTCGGCCACGGCTCGGTCGTCGGCATCTACCTGACCACCGACACATCACCCGGCCTCTTTGGCGTGTCGCGCCCGCGCGCGTATTCTCGCTAACTCTCGAACGTACGTTCGAACCGCTTGGAGGAGTCATGGAGCGCGCGATCGCGGTGTGGTTCGTCAACGAGACGCCGATTCGTCTCGTCTGGGAAGGTCAGCGGTTCGGCGTGAATGACACTCCCACTCCCCTGCGTCCGGAGGACATCTGGTGGCATCACGCGATCACGCACCCGCCGCGGGCGTCGTGGCGCGGTTGGCGCTTCCAGGCCGTCGACAAGCACGGCAACGCCGCGGTGTTCGACATCCGGCAGTTCAAGACACACCCGCACTGGCAGCTGGTCGCCGTGCACGACTACCTCCCCCACGAACAGTTCGCCCCCGCCACAGAGGCGAGAGCGCACCTCGTGAGCTTTCGAGCCTCACACCTGACAAACCTGGTCAGTTCGGCTGGCGGCCACACCGCCAGGCTCGTGACGTGTCAGCGGGCCGACCAATAGTGTGAAAACGGATAACGGTCTTTGCCAGTAACTGATTGCTGGGCAGCCGAATCAGGCCGCAAGTTCGTACATCTCAGGGAACCCACGTCTGTGACCAGTAGTCGACTCGGAGTTCCAGCATTCGACCGTCAGGAGCAGCCTGGACACTGATCGTTCGTGGATCGAGAAAGTTTCCCGCAATCTGAATCTGCGGAGCAGCCCCGAGCACCGTCGCTAATTCTTCTGCTGACTGCCCCTCCGGAGGCTCGACCCGCAGTGTCACCCAGCAGCCGCCGTTCGCACACGCGTTCTCCTCGCTCACGATCGTCGCACCGCTCGGCAGCGGCACGGAGGACGACGCCGGCACGTCGCCTTCCGTCGCCATCGCGAACAGCCAGGCAACGCGCACCCCGTAAACGAGGGCGAGCACAGCCACAGCCACGACAGCACCTACCACCCAGGGCCGGCGCTTGGCCGCAGAATTCGACATGAGGCCCACTCTAATCAGCGGTGCCGCTCCCCTCGTAGGCACCAAGCCAGCGTTGCAGAATCCCCTCGAGCGCCTCGCGGTCCTCGCTGTCGAGCTGATCGACCAGGCGTCGCTCGTTGGCCATGTGCTCGGCGAAGGCCGCGTCGATGAGCGCGAGACCCGCGGGCGTGAGCGCGACGATGCGACGGCGCCCGTCATCGTCCGCGGTGCGCCTCTCGACAAGACGCGCCTCGAC
>JBIIAR010000308.1:0-3148 GCA_044239765.1 Microbacteriaceae bacterium | reverse complement strand
GCCAGAGCCCCTCAACTACACGACCCAGGGTCGCGATCCGGCCAGCTACGAGACGCAGCTGCCCGCGGCAGGCTACGCACCCGCTCCTCAGGAGCCCGCGGCTTTCCGCGTGCGCGACTACTCGCCCGAGGGCGGGGGGCGCCGCGCGGCGGTGCCGCCGCTCATCGAGCCGCAGCAGCCGGTCTATGGCGCTGGCGCATCCGATCTTGAGTACCGAACGCTGGCGGGACCGGCGGCTCCCGAGCCGGTTGCACACCAGACCATGTCGCGCCGCGAGCTGCGCGAGCGCCAGGCCGCGGCGGACGCCGCTGCGGGTATCGTGCCAGAGGCACTCATCGCCCCGGCCGACCCCGCGCTGCAGACGCAGCCGCCCGTCAGGCCGCTTGCCGAGCAGCTGTTCACGGCACCGCCGCCCACGATGGCTCCCACGCAGGCCGCACCGCCGCCTGTTGGACCGCCATCCACCTTCACCAGCCCGCCGCCGTCGACCTTCACCACGCCGCCTGCCGCGACGATGACGACCCCGCCGGCAGCGACGGTCACGACGCCTCCGGCATCCCTTGCCACCGCGCCACCGCCCGTTGCGCCGACGGCACTCTCCAACGCGAAGTCCGAGTTCGAGGCTCTGACCCGCAACGGACAGCCGCCGGCGCCGAACGCCAGCCAGCGCGTCGCCGATCCGGTCACCCCCACCTTCATCGAGCCAGAGCTCGAGCCAGAGCTGGAGCACACCGGCGGCTGGGTAGCGCCCGTCGGCCACTGGTCGCGCCAGGCCGACCTCGACGACGAGACGCAGCCGTGGGAGAACACCATCACCCGCGAGGTCGGGGGCGGCAACGTCGCGACGACCACGAGCGCGCTGGTGCTGCCCGAGATTCCGCGGGCGAACGCCTTCCCTGTCGCGCTCGACAGCACCGGCGAGGTGCTGCTGACCGGCAGCATCGACCTTCCGCAGAGCCTCAGCGCTGGCAGCGGCGACCCCCGTCGCTACGACGACGCCAACGTCGACCTCATGTTCGACACGCAAGACGCCGAGTTCACCGGAACCGACTCGTCGCCGGTGCGGGCGATCAGCGCGGTCAGCACCCACACGTCATCGCGGGGTGTCATCCACGCCAACAAGCCACACGGCAACCGCATGATCGTCGTCGTGTTCGTCGCGACCGCAGTGCTTGCCGTCGGTGTGGTTGGCATGCTCGTTGCGAGCCTGTTCCTCAACCTGTTCTAGACTTCTCTTTTCACTCATCACCAAGGAACCTGTGACTGCCACTGACCACGCCCGCGAGCTTCTGCACGTTGCGGCACTTGCCGCTGACTCCAAGCAGGCCGAAGAGCTGGTGGCACTCGATGTCTCCGAGCCTCTGCCGCTGACCGACATCTTTCTTCTCGCGAGCGGGCGCAACGAGCGCAACGTCATCGCGATCGCCGGCGAGATCGAAGACAAGATGATCGAGGCGGGTGTCAAGACGATCCGCCGCGAGGGCAAGGCCGAGGGCCGCTGGGTTCTTCTCGACTTCGGCGACCTCATCGTGCACGTCTTCCACGAGGAAGACCGCATGTACTACTCGCTCGAGCGTCTGTGGAAGGACTGCCCGGCCATTCCCCTCGAGCTGACCCCCGCTAGCTGACCGGCGGCACCGTGAACTCGCTTCGGCCGCGCGCGGGCGCTGCTGTTCAGCAGTTCTCCTTTGTCGACGCGCTGGTCGCGGGGCTCTTCGACGGCGCTTTCGACGCGTCGGTTGTTGCCGCGAGTGGCACCCTCGGGGTCGGCTGCGGTGACGCCCTTGACGGCGAGCTCGTGCTCATCGACGGATCCCTGTTCGTCTGCCGAGCCGACGGCGTCTCGCCCGTCGCAGCGACCGATCGAATTCCCTTCGCCGAGGTGGTCGACTTTCAGCCGACCTTCACGCGCACGCTGCAGGGGCCGCTGACGGAGGCCGCGTTCGAGGCGCTCGTCGACGGTCTGGTGCCCAGTCACAACCTGTTCTATGCGATCCGTCTCGATGGCACCTTCGACTCGCTGACGGTGCGCGAGGCAGTGAAGCAGCAGAAGCCGTTCCGTGGGCTCGCCGAGGCGGTCGGCGATCAGCACGAGAGCACCAGCGGGCCGACGGAGGGCACCCTGCTCGGCTTCAAGGGGCCGGATGTCTTCCAGGGCCTCAGCGTGGCCGATTACCACCTGCACTATCTGGCCTCCGATCGCAGTCTGGGCGGCCACGCGATGGACTTCGTTCTGCGCGAGGGCGTGCTCTCGATCGAGGCCTACGCGAACTTCACGGTGCGGCTGCCCGAGATCGAGTCGTACCTGACGGCAGAGCTCGACGACATCGAGGCGGACAGCGCCATACGCGCAGCCGAGAGCCAGTAGCCCTAACCCGCTGCACTCATGAGTGGGCTCTTGCTGGGCATGGTCATGCGTTCGCCATTGGGCGGTACGAGCCAGTAGACGGCGCCCATGCGCTCGATCTCCCAATGGTTGTTGTGGGTGAGCAGATGGTGATGTCGGCAAAGCAGGATCCCGTCGGCGACATCCGTTCGTCCGCCATCTCTGGCCCAGTGGTTGATGTGGTGGGCTTCTGTCCAGCTGGGCGGCCGTTCGCAGCCTGGCCAGCGGCATCCACCGTCGCGGGCGGCGAGAGCGATGCGCTGGCGGCGGGTGTACAGGCGCGACTCGCGCCCGACGTCGATCGGCTGCCCGTCGCGGACGACAATCGGCGTGACTGAACCTGCGCACACGAGCCGCTCGACGGTCTCGGCAGAGACGGGGTCGTGCTGGCCTTCGATGTAGCCATGGCTGCCGGCGGTGAGCACGCGCACCGACGGGGCGCCGGAGCCGAGCAGCTGGGAGGAGTCGGCGTCGGCACCCGCCCGCAGCAACTGCAGGAACACGTCGGAGGCGAGCTGCTCGGTGGAGCGAGGGTCGTCGACGATGCGGGTGGCGTCAGGCGACTCGAATCGCGGGCCCCCGCGCCGCGGGGATGTGGCGCGGTCGTAGACTTCGCCGACCATGGCGGCGGTCTCGGGGTCCATGTCCCAGGTGAGGCGTGAAAGGCCATCGGCGCGACGGTGGAAGCGAAGAGATCGCTGGGCGCGCCGCTCTTCTTCACGCAGGGGGATACCCGCGGCATCCAGTTCGTTGCGCAGGTCA
>JBIIAR010000031.1:0-12254 GCA_044239765.1 Microbacteriaceae bacterium | reverse complement strand
AGACCCTGCCCGAGGGCCGTGCGGCGGGAACGGTGCCCGACTTCTTCAGCGCTGACGACGTGATGCTCTGCATCCGTCTCGTCGCCTCGGCGCTCACCGAGTCCAGCCTCGACGAGCGTGAGCCGCTTGTGCGCAGGGCGTGGCAACTGCTCGGCGTCACCATTCCTGAGTAGTCAAGGCCTAATTCCTCTGGCAGCAGGTGCCTAGCGTCGAAGCATGACGAACTTCGGCTACACCCTGATGACAGAACAGAGCGGACCCCGCGAGCTGGTGCAGTACGCCATCGCCGCAGAGAACGTGGGCTTCGACTTCGAGGTCTCGAGTGATCACTTCAGCCCGTGGCTCACGAGCCAGGGCCACTCGCCCTACGCGTGGACGGTGCTTGGAGCCGTCGCGCAGGCGACGAGCCGCGTTGAGCTCGCGACCTACGTGACCTGCCCGACCTTTCGCTACCACCCTGCCGTCATCGCCCAGAAGTCGGCGACGCTGCAGCTGCTGGCCGAGGGTCGCTTCATCCTCGGCCTCGGCAGCGGCGAGAACCTCAACGAGCACACGATCGGTGAGGGATGGCCGATGGTGAGCGCGCGACAGGACATGCTCGAAGAGGCGGTCACCATCATCCGTGCCCTGCATGGCGATGAGCTGGTGACGTGGGAGGGGCAGTACTTTCGGGTCGACTCTGCGCGCGTGTGGGACCTGCCCGACGAGGGCGTGCCGATCGCCCTGGCCGTCTCTGGCGACGACTCGATCACGCGCTTCGCTCCTCTCGGTGACCACCTGGTCGCGGTGAGCCCAGAGAAGGAGCTCGTCGACAAGTGGGACAAGGCGCACGGCGGCAGCTCGCGCAAAATCGGTCAGATTCCGATCAGCTGGGGTCCGGACAAAGACGAGGCGATCGCGGTCGCGCACGACCAGTTCCGCTGGTTCGGTGGCGGCTGGGACGTCAACGCCGACCTGCCAACCACCGCTGGCTTCGAGGCCGCCAGCCAGTTCGTTCGCCCAGAGGACATCGCGGACTCTATCGCCTGCGGACCTGACCTTGACGAGCTCGCCGAGAGCGTCAGACCCTACCTCGAGGCCGGCTTCACCGACATCGCCCTGGTGCAGATCGGCGACCCGCTGCAGCAGCGCTTCCTCGATGAGGCCGCCGAGCCCCTGCTCGAGAAGCTGCGCGCGCTCTAAGTAGGGTGGGCGCATGACCATCGTTGCCCGCCCCGTCAGCTCTGCCAACACGATCACCGGCATCGCGATCATCGTGCTGCCGGTCATCGCCATTGCGGTGAAGCTGATCACCCCGGGGTGGATGATGGTGATCCTCTTCTACGCCGGCATCATTCTCGGCGCCGGGTTCGTCTTCCTCATCGTCATGGCGGCGACCGGCTTCTTCGGCCGGCGGGCGGCCTTCGCCTTCGTCAGCCCGATCCGTGGCCGCATCGCCGGTCTCGGGCACGGCGTCGGCGTGGTGGCCTTCATGTTCTTCCTGGTGGATGGCGGGGACAACGACGACTGGTCGTCGCCCTTCATCACGGTGCTGGGTCTCGACCGCGACGCCTTCGCCGACCTGACCGGCGGGCTGGCCGCGGTGGCGCTCTTTCTGGCGATCGGCTGCTACATCTGGTTCATCGTCGAGTGGGCTCTGGCGCTGCGTGTCAAGCGTCGCCTCGTTTAGACCCCACCCCTAGTAGCGTTGCGGCATGACGTTCAACGACAACGCCGACATCAGCTCTGGCCGGGTCAGCCGCCGCGGCCGCAACACCGCAATCGGCATTGGCGGTGGCGGTGGCCTCATCACCATCGCCATTCTGCTGTTCTCCGCGTTCACGGGCGTCGACCTCACCGGGCTTGCCCCGAGCGGTGGTGGCGAGACCGGGCCAGAAGAGACCCTCACGTGCACGGCAGAAGAAGCCAACACCGACGACGACTGTCGTGTGCAGGGTGCTGCGGCTTCGCTCGACACCTACTGGGCCCAGGTGGCCCCCGACCTCGGCTTCGAGTACGTGCAGCCGCAGCCCGTCGTCATCTTCGACGGAGGCACGAACACCGGGTGCGGCAGCGCGACCTCGGCGGTCGGTCCCTTCTACTGCCCCGCTGATCAGACCATCTACCTCGACACCGCGTTCTACGCGGAGCTGCGCTCGCAGTTCGGAGCTAGCGGCGGACCGCTCGCCCAGATGTACATCATCGCCCACGAGTGGGGCCACCACATCCAGACCGTCACGGGTATCAACAGCGGGCTCGACTTCCAGACCACCGGCCCTGACTCCGACTCAGTGCGCCTTGAGCTTCAGGCCGACTGCTTCGCCGGCAGCTGGGTGGGCGCGGCATCGGACACCGAGGACAACGCGGGCGTGACCTTCCTCGAGCCGGTTACGCAGCAGCAGATCGCCGACGCGCTCAACGCGGCCGCGTCGGTCGGTGACGACAACATCCAGGAGCAGACGCAGGGCCAGACGAACCCCGAGTCATGGACCCACGGATCGAGCGCCTCGCGTGAGAAGTGGTTCCAGATCGGCTACGAGGGCGGACCGGGCGCCTGCAACACCTTCGAGGTGAGCGGCTCCGAGCTGTAGGGGATACTCCACAGCCCATCTCCAGCTTTGGTGAGGATTCCCACAAAGACGCGCGGGTGAGAGCGCGCCGCTTCGTGGGGCGCAAACGACACGTTTGGCATGCCCGCGCCACAGTTCTACCGTGAAGATCAGCCACCCTTCACGGAAGAAGACAGCATGACCCAGCTCACGGACGGCCCCGCAGTGTCGACGAAAAGCGTGCCCGCTGACACCGGCGTGTTCCCCGTCGTGCCCACCGACGGCATCGACGCCCACTGGCTCGGCGAATACCTGCTCGGCGACTGGGCAGAGGCCCGCAAGCACTCGCGCAGGCTGCTGCTCAACTCTGACTTTCACCGCATCGACGGCCTGAGCGTCGAGGACCACCGCAAGCGGGTGCTGTGGCAGCTGGGCCGCCTCGTCGAAGAGGACTCGGTGCACCGGGCCTACCCGAAGTCCGTCGGCGGCCAGGAAGACCACGGCGGCAACATCGCCAGCTTCGAGGAGCTCGTGCTCGGCGACCCCTCCATGCAGATCAAGTCGGGCGTGCAGTGGGGTCTGTTCGGGGCTGCGGTCATGCACCTCGGCACGGAGCGCCACCACGAGTCGCTGCTTCCCGACATCCTCAGCCTCAAAGTGCCCGGCGCCTTCGCGATGACCGAGACCGGACACGGATCGGATGTCGCCTCCATCGGAACGACGGCGACCTACGACGAGTTCACCGACGAGTTCATCCTGCACACCCCGTTTCGCGCGGCGTGGAAGGACTACCTCGGCAACGCGGCCAATGACGGACGGGCAGCTGTCGTCTTCGCCCAGCTCATCACCAAGGGCGTCAACCACGGCGTCCACGCGTTCTACGTTCCGATTCGCGACAGCAAGGGCTTCCTGCCGGGCATCGGCGGCGAGGACGACGGCATCAAGGGCGGCCTCAACGGCATCGACAACGGCCGGCTGCACTTCGACAGCGTGCGGGTTCCGCGGGTGAACCTGCTCAACAAGTACGGGGATGTCGACGAGAACGGCGACTACACCTCAACGATCGACAGCCCCGGCCGCCGCTTCTTCACCATGCTCGGCACGCTCGTGCAGGGCCGCGTCTCGCTCGACGGCGCTGCCGTCGTGGCGAGCAAGGCTGCGCTGACGATCGCGATTCGCTACGCCACCGAGCGCCGGCAGTTCACCGCGGGTGACGAGAACGAGGAGGTGCTGCTCGACTACGGACGCCACCAGCGTCGCCTGCTGCCGCGTCTCGCGCAGACCTACGCCATGTCGTTCGCGCACGAGGTCTTTCTCACCGCCTTCGACGGCGTCTTCAGCGGCGCAACGGACACCGACGAGGGCCGCCAGGACCTCGAGACGATCGCCGCCGCCCTCAAGCCCCTGAGCACGTGGGCCGTACTCGACATTCTGCAGGAGTGCCGCGAGGCCTGCGGCGGCGCCGGCTTCCTCGCCGAGAACCGCTTCGCTCAGCTGCGCGCCGACCTCGACATCTACGCGACCTTCGAGGGCGACAACAACGTGCTGCTGCAGCTCGTTGCCAAGCGCCTGCTGACTGACTACTCCCGCTCGTTCGCCAAGGCGGATGCGGGCGCACTGGCCGGCTTCGTGGCCGCCCAGGTCGGCGAGGCCACCTACAACCGCTCCGGCCTTCGCCAGCTGGTGCAGAACGTCGCCGACTTCGGTTCCACGGCCCGCTCCGTCGGCTACGTGCGCGATGCGGAGTCGCAGCGCCAGCTGCTCACCGACCGCGTGCACACGATGGTGGCCACGCTCGCCGGCAAGCTGCGCCCCGCGCAGAAGATGAACGCGGCCGATGCCGCCGCCCTCTTCAACCGCCACCAGAACGAGCTCATCGAGGCGGCGCGCGCGCACGGCGAACTGCTGCAGTGGGAGGCCTTCACGAATGCCCTCGACGGCATCCCGGATGCATCGACCAAGCAGGTGGTGACCTGGCTGCGCGACCTGTTCGGCCTCGGTCTCATCGAGAAGAACCTCGCCTGGTACCTTATCCACGGACGCCTCTCCGCACAGCGCGCGGAGGCCATCACCGCCTACATCGACGACCGACTGCTGCCGCGCCTTCGCCCCCACGCACTTGCCCTCACCGACGCCTTCGGCTTCGCCCCGCAGCACCTGCGCGCGGCGATCGCCACTGGTGCCGAGGGTGTGCGTCAGGATGAGGCGAGGGCGCACTACGCCGCTCTCAAGGAATCGGGTAAGGCTCCTGTCGAGGAGAAGGCCCTCAAGGCAAAGAAGCGCTAACCATGGCCACTCGGCTCGAGTTCAGTTCGTACGGAGAGCCCTCGGTTCTTCACCCCGTTGAGTTCGAGCCGGGTCAGCCTGGCGCCGACGAGGTGCTCGTGCGCAACGTTGCCCTCGGGGTGAACCCCTACGACTGGAAGTTCGTCAGCGGCATCAGCGGCAAGCCGCTCGTGAAGCCGACCGTGCCGGGCAACGAGGGCTCGGGCGTCGTCGAGGCAGTAGGCGCTGACGTCACCAATGTCGCGGTGGGCGACGAGGTCATCTGGCGCACCTACCTCGGCGGGTACGCGTCGCACCGGCTCATCGCGGCATCCAAGGTGTGGGCCAAGCCCGCCGACATCGGATTCAGTGAGGCGGCGGGCCTGCCGGTCGCGGGCGGCACGGCGTGGGCTGCCGTGCACCAGGCGGCAGTGCGGGCCGGCGACCTGGTGCTCGTGCACGCCGCAGCGGGCGGTGTCGGCAGCGCGGCCGTGCAGATCGCGGTGGCGCTCGGCGCCCGCGTGATCGGCACCGCATCCGAGAGAAATAAAGACTTCGTTCGATCGCTCGGTGCGGAGCCCGTCGTCTACGGGCCGGGGCTTGCCGATCGCGTGCGTGCGCTCGGTGGGGCGACAGCGATCGTTGACTGCGTTGGATCCGACGACGCGATCGAGGCGAGCCTCTCGCTCATGCCCGGCCTCGAGCGGGCGATCAGCATCGCGCACGCCGCCGGGTTCGCCGCGGTGACGAGCGACCCCGGGTCCATACCGGCGGCGATCGCGCTGGCGGATGCAGGCAAGCTCCACTTGGAGGTCACCCGCGAGTTCCCCCTCGCCGAGGCCGCGGCTGCCCTTGAGCTGAGCAAGACGGGCCACGTGCGCGGCAAGATCGTGCTGCTCTCCTAGGACCTTCGGCACTACGAGCGGACACGATTGTCCGGTAATCTGCTTCTATAACCGGACAACGATGTCCACAAGTAGAAGGAGCATCTGCCATGCAGATCGAGAACAAGGTCTTTGTCGTCACCGGCGGCGGAAACGGCATGGGGCGCGAAGTCGCGCTGCAGCTCATCAAGCGCGGCGCGCGCGTCGCCGCGGTCGACCTCAACCAGGCGGGGCTCGACGAGACCGCGACGCTGGCCAACGCCGGCGATCGCCTCACGACGCATGCCGTCAACGTCTCTGACCGCAAGGCCGTGCTGGCCCTGCCGGCGGCAGTGACGAAGGCCCACGGCCAGGTGGACGGCCTGTTCAACGTGGCCGGAATCATCCAGCCGTTCGTCAAGATCGTCGATCTGGACTTCGACGTCATCGAGCGCGTCATGAACGTCAACCTGTGGGGCGTCATCAACATGACCAAGGCATTCCTGCCCGAGCTTCTCGCACGGCCCGAGGCCGGGCTGCTCAACGTGTCGAGCATGGGCGGGTTCCTGCCGGTTCCCGGCCAGGCCGCCTACGGCGCGAGCAAGGCCGCGGTCAAGCTGTTCACCGAGGCGCTCTACGCCGAGACGCGCGGCACCAACCTCTCGGTCACCGTGGTCTTCCCCGGCGGTGTCGCCACGAACATCACCGGCAACTCCGGTGTTGACACCTCGAAGATGGAGGCGGCGATGGCGCCCACGGACGGCAAGCCCGCCAAGGTGCGCAAGACGGTCACCCCCGAGGATGCCGGACGCCAGATCATCGAGGGCCTCGAGAAGGGCGCGTTCCGCGTTCGCATCGGCAGCGACGCGAAGTTCATGGACCGCTTCTCGCGACTGTCGCCGCGCCGCGCGACCCTGCTTATCGCCGATCAGATGAAGGCGCTGCTGGGATAGCTAGCTGTCGACGAGCAGGGTCTCGGCGGCTTCGAACTCGAAGCTCTCGATGCCCTGCTCGACCAGCTGGGTGTGGCGGGCCTTGAGCACCGCGTGCAGCGCCTCGAGCTCTGCCTTGTCGTCGCCACCCTGCTCGACCTGCTCCTGCAGGCTGCCGACGGCTGCGCCGAGCACGACAGCGATAACGAGGTCGTCGGGCAGGTCGCCGTCTTCCTTCCAGATCGGAACGAGTCCGCCGCTGCTGGTGTCGAACTCCTGGATCGACCAGCCGCCCTTGTCCAGCGGACTGGCGGTGAGTGCGCGGCCTTTTCCAACCGGAACCAGCATGGTCTCCTCGGCGAGGCCGAGAGCCTTCTGCTTGTCGGCCGCGGGCATGATGACACGCGGCTGCAGCTCGGCAACCATCGCACTGAGGATGTTCTCGACGTTCTGCAGCTGACGTCGCTGTTTCGCTGTCATGCCGCCAATCTAGCCGCGCGGTTCGGCGCTGTGTCCCCCCAATACGGGGCCAGCGAGTTCGCGGCGCCACGGTGCCCGGCTGGCGAACACCGCACCGACACCGAGCACGGCGATCACGACGTGGATTGCGAGCACGAAGGTGAAGACTCCACCCCATCCGTCGACCTCGGCCGGGTTCATGAAGAAGTAGGGGTACCAGTGGTCGCTTGACTCGGCCGCGTAGGTGAGGATCGATGCGGTCCAGATCGCGGGGTGCAGCAGCCACAGGCCGATGACACCGAACGACAGCCGGCGGGCGGGTGGCAGGGCGATCCACCAGATGACGATCGCGATCGGTCCGCCCTGGTGCAGCACGAAGTCCGAGAAGGTCCACGCGACGGTCGGGTCGGCGAGCAGCACGCCGTTGACGATGCCGGTGATCGCCATGTCGACGGTCGCGAGGCCGCGCAGCAGTTCCATGCCTGGTGTCGCGGCGCGACCACGAACGAAGGCAACGCCGAACACGACGTACGCGGCGACCGCCAACAGGTTCGACTGGGTTGTGAAGTAGAGGAACATGCGGCCCTTGCCGATGTACTCGTTGGCGTCGTCCCACGCGAGCACGGGGTCGATGACGATGAAGGTGATGACGCCGAGAAGCAGCAGGACGACACCGAGGATGCGAGCGAACACGAGGGGAGCCTTTCGTCAGGGGATGATGCTCCTCACGATCCCGCTCGCAGGGTCAGCCCGGTATCCGGTCTTTCCCGTAATTTGCCTCGGACCACGCTCGAACGGCCAGAACCCGTCGGTTGCGCCCCACTGACGCCTCGAGCCCCAGCTTCGCGAAGATGCGGATGAGGTGGCTCTCGACCGTTCTCTCTGACAGGTGCAGCTGGGCGGCGATGTCTGCGTCACGCACGCCGTCGGCCAGCAGCGCGAGCACCTGCTGCTCGCGGGGGCTGAGCATCGTCAGGCGGGTAGCGGTGGGCACCTGCTCGGGGCGGGCCAGCCGCCCGACCACCAGCCACCAGCCGACCGCGACGGCCACCGCGAGCGCGGCGACGGCGAGACCGCTGGCGAGGGGGCCAGCCGGAGCCAGCCAGCCGCCGAGCAGGGTGGCGACGAGGGCGATGAGAACGACGGCATACGCTCCGACGATGGTGGCGATGAGGCGGCGGGCGACAGCGACGTCGGCGACCGGGCGCACGAGGGTGAGGCAGAGGGCGGCGATGAGGCAGCCGGTCGAGAGGGCGACGAGGTATCCAACGCTGCCGATCTCGGGCTCGACGGCACCAGGGTCGCGGGCGATGGCCAGCCCGGTGCAGACGACGATGAGCAGCGGCGGCAGCGCGGCGGATGCGGCTATGAGCAGCGCGGTCGGCGACCGGTCAGAGCGAATGACCAGCAGCACCGGCACCACGACCGTCGCGATGAAGGTCACGGCGATGAGGGCGTCGATCACCGGCGACGCCGGCCACCCCTCGGGCGCGATCGGCGCCAGCCCGACGAAGGGAGTCGGGGGACGCGCGACGATCGCACCGAGCGAGATCGCGACGGCCCCGAGGCTGCCGAAGACCACGGACCACCACCACGGGGTGCGGGCCGCATAGAGGGCGGCGAGCTGCACGACGACGAGCGGGGCGGCCCACCAGACGCTCCACAGGCCGACGAGCAACGTGGTCGTCGTCGCGATCGCACCGAGGGCGAGATAGGCGACGACCGCGGCGGCCAGGGCCAGCATCCACCATCCGCCCGTGCGGTCGCGCAGGGCGAAGCGTCGCCCGGCGAGCGCGGCGATACCGGCCCCGGCGCCCGCGAGGGCCAGTGCGCCGACCGGATGCGTCAGATAGCTGTCGACGCCATCGAGCCTCGCCGTGAGCAGCGCTGCAACCGCGGCGACCGCCACGGCGACGATGACGATGCGCGCGAGGGTGACGGCGAGCAGGGTCGGAGCGGCCTGCACCCGCTGCTCGACCACCATGCAGTCAGGGTAGCCGGGGCGGCTTAACGAAAGAACCCCCGCACAAGACGGGGGATGCAGTCGAAGTTGAGTGGTGGCTCCGACCGGCGTCGATCCGGTGACCTTTCGATTTTCAGTCGAACGCTCTACCAACTGAGCTACAGAGCCAACAGGTGCGACCTCTTCGAGAAGAAGCCTTACCTTGCGACCCTGACCGGACTTGAACCGGCGACCTCCGCCGTGACAGGGCGGCGCGCTAACCAACTGCGCTACAGGGCCAAACTATGTGTTTCTGGTGTTTCGTGACCCCAACGGGATTCGAACCCGTGTTAACGCCGTGAAAGGGCGCCGTCCTAGGCCACTAAACGATGGGGCCATGCGGTTCAGAACCACATAGCTACCGAGGGACAAGCATAGGGTGCGCACTGCCAAAAGCCAAACGGGACGGATGCGGCGAAACCCCCGCAATGAAACCCGGCTTTCGCAATCGCCGGGCTAGGTTCAAGTGCACATTGAGGGTCTGCTTGTTACTGTTGACGGTGTTACCACTGTTACTGGTGTGACCAGGCATTGCGATTCGGGGATTTCATGGGCGTCAGGGGCAGCCACGCGAGCGCGCTCAGCCGTCTGCCCGGCACACGGCTTGCCCGTGCTCTGGCCGCCGCATCCGTCTTCTCCGTCGTTCTGATCGGTTCGCTCGCTGTCTCGAGCGAAGGACCAGCCTGGGCGGCCACCGTCGACTACCCCAGCTGGTCGGATGTCGCCGCGGCCCGCAAGAGCGAGGCCGCCACCAAGGCGAAGATCACCGAGATCGAGAACCTCATCGCCGGGCTGCAGGCCGAGGTCGAGCGCACGCAGGCCGAGTCCGACCGGCTCGGAGCCATCTACGGCGAGGCAGAGCTCAAGTACCAGGACGCCGCCCTCAAGGCCGACGAGCTGCAGGCGCAGGCCGATGAGGCTGCCGACCTCGCAGAGCAGTCGATGGCCAACGCCGGTGAACTCGTCGCCCAGATGTACCGCGAGGGCAACGGCGACGTCACGACCACGCTCTTCATCAACGCCTCGCAGGCCGATGACCTGCTCTACAGCTACGGCATGGCCGACAAGTTCACCGAGACCACGACCAGCATCTACGAGACTGCCGTGCAGGACCAGAAGTCGGCGCAGGCGCTGACCGACCAGGCCGACGTCGCCAAGGGAATCCGCGAGCAGCTCAAGGTCGAGGCACAGGCGGCGTTCGAGGTGGCCCAGGCCGCGGCAATCACCGCGCAGAACGCGGTCGACGAGCAGATGGAGTACCAGAACCAGCTCACCGCACAGCTGGCAGTGCTCACCGAGCGACGCCAGGCAACAGAGGCCGACTACATCAAGGGCGTGCAGGCGCAGATCAGCGCGGGCGCCCAGCTCGGCGCCGGCCAGATCAGCTCGACCGGCTGGGCGCGCCCCTCGGCGGGCCGCATCACGAGCCCCTTCGGCTACCGAGCCGACCCCTGGGGCGGTGGTGGGGCCTCGAACCACCAGGGCACCGACCTCGGAGCGGGCTGCGGTGGCGCCATCTACGCCGCGCACGCCGGCACGGTCGTGTACTCGGGATGGAACGGCGTCTACGGCTACTACATCCAGATCGACCACGGCGGAGGAATCCAGACCGCCTACGGCCACATCCAGGCTGGCGGACTGCTGGTGAGGATCGGCCAGGAGGTGCCCGTAGGCATGCAGATCGCCAGGGCCGGCGCCACCGGTGGAGCGACCGGCTGCCACCTGCACTACGGCGTTCTGCAGAACGGCCGCGTCATCGACCCCGTGCCGTTCATGCGCGGGCAGGGGATCACCCTTGGCTAGGCACGCGTAGACCATGTCCCGCTCGGCCCGCCCTCTCGGGGCGCTCGTCATCGTTCTCGCGGCGACACTGACACTCAACCTCGCGGTCGAGCCGGCCTTCGCCGATGACTACCCCAGCTGGGCTGACGTCGAGGCCGCAAAGAAGAACGAGGCGACCAAGAAGGCCGAGATCGCCAAGATCGAGTCGCTGATCAGCGGCCTGGAGAACGAGGCCGCGGAGTTCGCGAAGGCGGCGCTTGAGGCGACCGAGCTCTACAACCAGGCGCTCGACGACCTCGCGGCAGCTCAGAGCGAGGCCGACGCCCTGCAGAAACGAGCGGATGCGGCAGCCGCCACCGCCGAGACCTCCAGCACGCAGGCGGGCACCCTCATTGCCCAGCTCGCCCGCGACGGCGGCACCGACTTCACCGTCGAGCTGCTGCTCGCCGACGAGCGCAGCGCCGACGACCTGCTCTACAAGATCGGCGCCATGGACAAGCTGAGCACCCGCTCGGCGCAGATCTATGAGCAGGCGGTCATCGACCTCAACACCGCCGCCTCGCTCAGCGACCAGGCCTCGGCTGCCCGCGAGGCCCGGGAGGAGCTCGCCGCAGAGGCAGAGCAGGCCCTCGCCGCGGCGCAGCAGGCTGCGGCCGACGCCGAGGTGCGTGCCCAGAACCAGGAGACAGCGGCAGCGCAGCTCTATGCACAGCTCGCCTCGCTCAAGGGAACGACGGCCGCCACTGAGCAGGCCTACCTCGACGGCGTCGCCTGGGAGAAGGCTCAGGAGGCGATCACCAATCCGCCCGCCCCACCGCCGCCGGTCAACCCGACCCCTCCACCGCCGAACACGGATGCCGTGAGCACCGCGATCGCCTTCGCGCAGGCCCAGGTCGGCGACAGCTACCTTCTCAACGGATCGGGGCCCGACAGCTGGGACTGCTCTGGGCTCACCAAGGCCAGCTACGCATCCGCCGGTGTGTACATCGGCACGCACAGCGCGACGAACCAGTACGCGACGATGGCTGCTGCCGACCGACTCGTGCCGTACAACGAGCTCGTCGCCGGCGATCTGCTGTTCTACTCGAACGGCGGAGCGACGAGCGGCACGAAGTACCACACCGCGCTCTACATCGGCGGCGGCAAGATGATCGAGGCACCATACCCGGGGGTGCCGGTGCGGGTGGCGGCGGTGCGCTACGGCGACTTGGTGCCCTATGCGGGGCGACCCACGCCCTAGCTAGTGGGCGGCGGGAACGAAGGCCTGGTAGCCCGCCTGCACGATGGCGTCAGCCTCAGCGGCGTCGCCCCAGCCCTCGGTCTTGACCCACTTGTCGGGCTCGAGGTCTTTGTAGTGCTCGAAGAAGTGCTCGATCTCTTTGCGCTGAAACTCGGGAACATCGCTGATGTCTTGAATCCAGTC
>JBIIAR010000307.1:0-3151 GCA_044239765.1 Microbacteriaceae bacterium | reverse complement strand
GGCCGACGCGCTAGGCGAGGCCGTGCGGCTCCTGGTGGCCGTCCGAGTCTGAGACCGGGGCGCTCACCGGGCGGCGGCTGAGGCCGACCGACCCGGCATCGGGGCCTTTCGCGGTGGCGGCGTGCACGGCATCCGTTGCGTCTGCCTTCGTGTACGCGTGGCGAAGCGCGACCGGCTCGACGACCACGCCGGCCTTCTTCGCCTGACGCGACTTGTACACAAGGTTGAGCACCTCGACCACCACGGCAAAGGCCATCGGCCCATAGATGAGGGCCTTGTCGACGTGCACGTCGAAGCCCTCGGCCACGAGGAAGGCGCCGATCAGCACGAGGAAGGCGAGCGCCAGCATCTTGACCGTTGGGTGCTTGTTGACGAAGGCGAAGATGAAGCGGGCGGCGAAGAGCATGACGCCGAACGAGAGCACGACGGCGGCGATGATGACGAGGATGTTGTCGACCATGCCGACCGCGGTGATGACCGAGTCGAACGAGAAGACGATGTCGAGCAGCAGAATCTGGCCGATGACGGCACCGAAGGTCGCGGCCTTGCCGTTGCCCGCGCCATGCGACTCGGCGCCCTCGAGCTTCTCGTGGATCTCTTTGACCGCCTTGTAGATGAGGAAGCCGCCACCGAGGATCAGGATGAGGTCGCGAATCGAGAAGCCCATGCCGAACAGCGCGAACAGGTCGTCGGTTGCGCTCACCAGCCAGGTCGCCGCGAAGAGCAGCCCGATGCGGGTCACCATCGCCAGGCTCAGCCCGAGGTTGCGCGCCTTGGCCTGCTGCTCAACCGGCAGCTTGCTCGCGAGAATCGAGATGAAGATCACGTTGTCGACGCCGAGAACGATCTCGAGAACGAAGAGCGTGAGAAAGGCGACGAGCAGGTCGGGAGTGAACTCCAGCGCAAATTCCATGACTGAAGATTATTGGCCCGAGAGGCTCGAAAGCTGAGGGAACGCCTAGTTTGTCTTCTCGAAGCGCGGACGCTCGACGCCGTCGATCATCACCGTCGCCTCGAACATCGCGAGCGGCCGCACCCACAGCCCCCGCTCGCCGTAGAGCGCGCGATAGACAACCAGCTGCTCCTCGGTCTCGGAGTGCCGCGCGACATCGATCACCTCGTAGAGGTTGCCCTTGTAGTGGCGGTAGGTACCGGGGGTGATCATGCTGTTCTCCTCTTCGCGAGACGCACCGCGACGATCGCGAGCACGGCCCCGATCGCGGCGCCGATGGTGTTGTTCAGCCAGTCGTTCGTGTCGCACGAACGACCGATCGCCGGCACCAGCGCCTGAAACACCTCGATGGTGACAGAGAGCACACTCGCCGCCAGCAGCATGCGCAGCGGCTTCCTGCTTGCGACCCCCGCAAACAGCACGGGCAGCACGAACAGCACGACGTTGGCCATCAGCTCCACCCGCCCGACGGTCGGCAGCGACCATTGCACCGAGCACACCTCGAAGAGCTGGCGGCGCACCGGAACCAGTGTCAGCGCCGCGACGGGCAGCAACGTCAGCCCGGTCAGAACCCAGGCAAGGCGCGGATGCCGAACCAGCGCCATACCGACGAAGGGCCCGACCGCGACGAACAGCACCAGTGCCGCGGTTGCAACCCACTTGTACTGAATGAGGACGTCGGCAATCATCGCGGCCAACGATATCCGCTGCTGTCAACCGTCTAGCTGGGAAAGGAACGGATGCCTAGCCTCGAACCATGGACAAGGACAAGACCGACGCAGAAGAGGCCAACACCACCGGCACCCCCGACGGCAACGTCGAGGCGGACGCTGTCTCGGGTGGTGCGCCGGAGTAGTCGACTCCGATGAGGTGACTTAGCTAGACGGCGGGAGGAGCCGGTCGGGGCGCAGCTCCTCCCGCCTGGCCTACTTGGTGATGACGATCTCGCCAATTTGAATAGCCCACGCGGTCGCGTCGGAGAGGGTCGCGCGCAGGTAGTTCGTTCCGGCAGGCAGATTGGCGGTCGGGGTGAAGGTCGTGGTCGACCAGTAGTTGGCGGTCGCGACGGGGGCGGTCGTCGAGGTGGCGACGGTTGTCCACGTTGTGCCGTTCGGTGACGACTGCCAGGCGATCGCGAGCGACGGCCAGTAGTGGTAGATCTTCGCTGAGAAGGTCTTCATGCTCGCGAGGTTCCAGGTGACGGAGCCCGCGGAGCCGTCGGACCGCGAGATGCGAGAGGCATCACCCGCCATTTGGTTCATCGGCCCCGTGGTGTCGAGCACCATGTTGGCCGAGTGCGAGGCAGTGAGGTTCCACGTGTTGAGCGGGTCACCGAGGGACCCCGGGTCGGTCATCGCCGTGACCTCGTGGAAGCCGCGGCTGGGCACGAGGGTCGGCGAGAGCACGTTGCCGAAGTAGTCCTTCGCGCCGTTGCCAACGATCAACGTGCCCGATCCCTTGGCGGGCGAGGTGCTCGAGATCTTGTAGCCGGTCACTGACGCGAGCCCGGTGGGGGCTACCGCAGGAACCGAGACGAGCAACGGATTCGTCGTGAGCTTGTGCGGGTCGGCCGGCTCGCTCGCGGGGTGGTTTCCGTAGAACACGTTGTAGTCAATCGCGGCTCCGGCGACATTGGGATACGTGTAGTCACCCGAGCCGTTGTTGACGACGATGTTGTTGCGAAAGCTCCACGCGCCTCCCGTCGAGCTGTCACAGCCGTCGCAGAACATGATCTTCGACGGCAACCCGCTCTTCACGTAGATGGTGTTGTTGTAGATCTCGGTGTTAACCGGTACCCCATAGGAGAAGGTGAAGATTCCCTTCACTCCTCCGAAGCCATCATTGACGCTGAGGTTGTTGCGCACGACAAGGTTGGATGATGCTCCCGCCATCATCAGCAGGAATCCACCCTCGTTGTCGTGACTGTAGTTGTACTGCACGGTCGTGTTGACGCTCGCGAGGTCGACGTCAAAGCCTTGCCCATCGGTGCCGTGCGTCTGGGTGCCGTAGACCTCGTTGTACTGCACCACAGCACCGATCGAACGGGTCGGCCATAGTCCCGCCGAGGGCGCGGTGCTCGAGCCGACAACGGTGCGCTGGCCCGCGTTGGCCACCACGTTGCGCTGCAGCAGCGCGTTGTATGTTCCTAGTACCAGCACGCCATCGCTGTCGATCGTGCTCGTGGTGTTGTATTCGACG
>JBIIAR010000306.1:0-3159 GCA_044239765.1 Microbacteriaceae bacterium | reverse complement strand
ATCCACCGCGAAGGTCGGGCACCGTGATGTCGGCACCGTGCAGCTTCGTCGGGCCGGTGATGACCGCCGCCTGCTCCAGCGGGCGCCGTGGCACCCGGCGGGTGATGGACTCGAGGCCCTCCTTGTGCACGACGATGTTGGCGCCCATCTCGATGAGGGCGTCCGTGAATCCGAAGCGGTTCTCATACACCGTCTCGTGCACGACGCTGATGCCCTCGGCCTTGGTAAGGGCGACGATGAGCGGCTGCTGCCAGTCCGTCATGAAGCCGGGGTGCACATCCGTCTCGACGACGACCGGCTTGAGGGGCGTGCCCGGGTGGTAGAAGCGAATGCCGTCTTCGTGAATGTCGAAGGCACCACCCGCCTTGCGGAAGATGTTGAGAAAGGTCATCAGCTCCTGCTGCTTGGCGCCGCCGACGAAGATGTCGCCGTTGGTTGCCAGAGCGGCCGATGCCCAGCTCGCGGCCTCGTTGCGGTCGAAGAGCGCGCGGTGGTTGTAGCCGTGCAGCTTCTCGACGCCCTCGATGAAGATGACGCGGTTGGGCTCGACCGAGATGATCGCGCCCATCTTCTGCAGGATCGCGATGAGGTCCATGATCTCGGGCTCGATGGCCGCGTTCTTCAGCTCGGTGACGCCCTCGGCGAGCACCGCGGTCAGCAGCACCTGCTCGGTGGCACCGACGCTGGGGTAGGGCAGCTCGATCTCGGCGCCCTTGAGGCCGTTGGGCGCGGTGAGGCGAATGCCCTCGTAGCTCTTGTCGACGATCGCTCCGAAGGCACGCAGGGCGTCCATGTGAAAGTCAATCGGGCGGTCGCCGATGCGGCAGCCGCCGAGGTCGGGAATCAGCGCCTCGCCCAGTCGGTGCAGTAGCGGGCCGCAGAACAGGATCGGGATGCGGCTGGAGCCGGCAAGCGCGTCGATCTGCGCGAAGTGCGCCTTCTCGACGTTGCTGGGGTCAAGCAGCAGCTCGCCGGGAGCCACCTCGGTGACCGAGACCCCGTAGGCCTCGAGCATGCCGGTGACGACGCCGACATCGCTGATGTTCGGCACGTCTTTGAGGGTCGAGGGGGTGTCAGCGAGCAGTGCCGCGACCATCGCCTTCGTGGCGAGGTTCTTGGCCCCGCGCACCTCGATGCGACCCTCGAGCGGCTTGCCGCCGCGGATGACGATCTGATCGGACGTCAGTCCGACTCGCTTCCCTGCCTTGTGGGCATCGGTGACGAGAGAGTTCATGAACTCCGCCTAACTGGGGATTTATCTAGCGGGGAGAGTGGTGGGCCGCCAGGATTCGCGGCGACCCTCGAACTCGGTGATTGCGGCCTCGTCGCGAAGGGTGAGCCCGATGTCATCGAGACCTTCGAGCAAGCGCCACCTAGTGTAATCATCGATCTCGAAAGGAACCACAAGGGAACCTGCGGTCACCGTCTTGGCAACAAGGTCAACCGCGATCTCTATTCCCGGCTGCGCCTCGATGAGCGCCCAGAGCTGCTCGATGTGCTCCTCGGTCAGCTCCGCGGCGAGCAGGCCCTGCTTGCCGGAGTTGCCGCGGAAGATGTCGCCGAAGCGGTGACTGAGCACGGCCTGGAAGCCGTAGTCGCGCAGCGCCCAGACGGCGTGCTCGCGGCTTGATCCGGTGCCGAAGTCGGGCCCGGCGACGAGGATCCTTCCCTTGTCGAAGGGCGGGATGTTGAGGATGAACTCTGGATCCTGTCGCCACTGGAAGAACAGCGCGTCATCGAATCCGGTCTTGGTCACGCGCTTGAGAAACTGCGCGGGGATGATCTGGTCGGTGTCGACGTTGCTGCGCGTGAGCGGCACGGCGATGCCGGAGACGGTCGAGATCTTGTCCATTACGCGTTGACCTCCGTGTTGGCCAGGTCCCAGGGGCTGGAGAGTGTTCCGCGAATCGCGGTGGCCGCGGCGACGAGCGGCGACACGAGGTGCGTTCGGCCGCCCTTGCCCTGCCTGCCCTCGAAGTTGCGGTTGCTGGTGGAGGCGCAGCGCTCCCCCGGAGCCAGCTGGTCGGGGTTCATGCCGAGGCACATGGAGCAGCCGGCGAAGCGCCACTCTGCGCCGAACTCCGTGACGATCTTGTCGATGCCCTCGGCCTCGGCCTCGATGCGCACGCGGGCCGAGCCGGGCACGACCATGACGCGCACGCCATCCGCCTTCTTCTTGCCCTTGATGATGCTCGCGAAGGCCCGCAGGTCTTCGATGCGGCTGTTCGTGCAAGAGCCCATGAAGACCGCGTCTACCGCGATCTCTTTGAGGGGGGTGCCTGCGGCAAGGTCCATGTACTCGAGGGCGCGCTCGGCGGCGGCGCGCTCGTTCGGGTCGATGATCGTCGTCGGGTCGGGCACGCTGTCGCTCAGCGACACGCCCTGGCCGGGGTTGGTGCCCCAGGTGACGAAGGGCTCCAGCTCGTTGGCGTCGAGAAAGACCTCGGCGTCGAAGACCGCGTCGTCATCAGTCTTGAGGGTCTCCCAGTAGGCGACCGCGTCGTCCCAGTCCTGACCCTGCGGAGCGTGGGCGCGCCCCTTGAGGTAGGCGTAGGTCGTCTCGTCGGGGGCAACCATGCCGGCGCGAGCGCCCGCCTCGATCGACATGTTGCAGATGGTCATGCGGCCGTCCATCGACAGCGAGCGGATGGCGCTGCCGCGGTACTCGAGAACGTACCCCTGGCCGCCGCCGGTGCCGATCTTCGCGATCACCGCGAGGATGATGTCTTTCGCGGTCACCCCCGGACGCAGCTCACCCTCGACCGTGATTGCCATGGTCTTGAACTGCTGCAGCGGCAGGGTCTGCGTTGCCAGCACGTGCTCGACCTCGCTCGTGCCGATGCCGAAGGCCATCGCGCCGAAGGCACCGTGGGTGCTCGTGTGCGAGTCGCCGCAGACGACGGTGATGCCCGGCTGGGTGAGCCCCAGCTGCGGGCCGACGACGTGCACGATGCCCTGCTCGATGTCGCCGAGCGAGTGCAGGCGCACACCGAACTCCGCCGCGTTGTTGCGCAGCGTCTGAATCTGCGTGCGGCTCGTCAGGTCGGCAATGGGCTTGTCGATGTCGAGGGTCGGGGTGTTGTGGTCTTCCGTCGCGATGGTGAGGTCGGGGCGGCGCACGGGGCGGCCGGCCATGCGCAGGCCGTCGAAGGCCTGGGG
>JBIIAR010000304.1:0-3193 GCA_044239765.1 Microbacteriaceae bacterium | reverse complement strand
CTCATCACATTCACGTCGAAGTAGCGCTGCCAGTCGTCGTCGGCGATCTCGCCGAAGGGCTTCACCTCGAACAGGCCGACGTTGTTGACCAGGATGTCCACCGCGCCCAGTTGCTCAAGAAGCGCCTGCACCGCGTTGCGATCAGCGAAGTCAGCCGTGATGCCTGACGACAACCCGCCGAGCGCTCGCACTGCGGCCCGCACTCTGCCCTCATCGCGGCCGTTGACGACGACCTCGGCTCCCTCATCGAGCAGAGCCTGCGCGATGGCATAGCCGATGCCCTGTGTCGAGCCGCTTACGAAGGCCCGCTTGCCCGTCAAACCCAGATCCATCACTCCTACTTTCACTTGCTCAGTCAAGTGAAAGTACTCCGCATGACTTGCTCAGTCAAGTCATGCGGCATAGCCTGACCTCATGAACGACAAGCTCAGCGGCGACGACCTCGAGACCTGGTCGACGCTGGCGACCCTGCTTGAATGGCTGCCAACCGCGCTGGATGCCCAGCTGCAGCACGACGCCGGCCTCACCCACTTCGAGTACGGCATCCTGTTCGCGCTCGCCGACGCCGACGAGCGAACGCTGCGGATGAGCGTTCTCGCGAGCTTCGCCGACAGCTCGCTCTCGCGACTGTCGAGAGCCGTCTCGCGGCTCGAGGCCAAGAGCCTGGTCGAGCGGTCTGTCGATCCAACGGACGGCCGCTTCACCCTTGCCACACTCACGCCCACCGGGCTCGCGCTCTATGCGCAGGCCACTCCGGGGCACGTGCGCACGGTTCGCCGCCTGGTGCTCGACCCGCTTACCCCCGCGCAGGCGAAACAGCTGCGCGAGATCAGCCGACGCGTGCTGCACGCGGTACGCGACGACCAAGGGTGGCGACCGAAGGCCTAGCGCTATGTCGCTCAGAGCTGCAAGAAACCTGAATTCAGCATCCGCTCGGCTTTAACGCTATATCGTTAGGTGTCGTCGAGAAGGAGCACACTATGAGCAACGCATTCACCGGCACCGCTGTCTGGGAGACCCTGGAGCAGCTGCGCGGCCAGTTCGAGCAGAAGGTCGGCACCCGCATGGGCCGCGGTGACGTGCGCGCCGCCGTGCTCGCCCTGCTTGCCGAGAAGCCGATGCACGGCTACCAGATCATCCAGGAGATCGGCGAGCGCAGCGGTGGGTCATGGAAGCCCAGCGCCGGCTCCGTCTACCCGACCCTGCAGCTGCTCGCTGACGAGGGGCTGGTGCAGGTCGAGGAGTCCAACGGACGCAAGACCTACTCGCTGACCGAGGCCGGCAAGGCCGTGCCCGCTGCGAGCGCACCGTGGGAGAGCAGCAGCTCGACGAGCAAGCACGGCGCCCTGCCGAAGGCCGGCCTTGAGCTCGCCCAGGCTGCCAGTCAGGTGCAGCGCTCCGGATCGACCGCACAGGTCACCGAGGCGGTGGCCGTGCTCGACGAGGCACGCCGCAAGCTCTACGCCATCCTCGCCCAGGACTAAGGGGTGGCTGCAGCCGACAACCTGCAGGCTCGCTACCGCCGGATTCTCACGTTCGCTGCTCGCTATCTCGTGCAGTCCTGGTGGTACGAGCTGGTGCTGCCCCGCATCGGGCTCAACCGCATCACGCTGCGCACGCGCAACGTGCGCATGCAGCGCATCGCCCGACGGTTCCGCCCACTCGCCGTCGACCTCGGCGGGCTGATGATCAAGCTCGGCCAGTTCATGTCTACGCGCCTCGACGTGCTGCCGCCCGAGGTCACGGCTGAGCTCGAGAGCCTGCAAGACGAGGTGCCGCCGGTGCCGTTCGCGCAGATCAGCGTGCTCGCCGAGCACGAGCTGGGCCTGCCGCTCGAGCGCGCCTTCGCCTACATCGACCCCACTCCGCTGGCCGCGGCATCCCTCGGGCAGGTGCACCGCGCGCAGCTGCTCGACGTCGATGCAGAGCAGACCGGCTACCGCGACGTCGTGGTCAAGATTCAGCGGCCGATGATCGCCGAGATCATCGCCGTCGACCTCAAGGCCCTGCGGCGCATCGCGCAGTGGCTCAGCCGCGTGCGACTGTTGAGCGACCGGGTCGACATGCCCGCGCTCACCGAGGAGTTCGCGCTCACCAGCGTCGACGAGATCGACTACCTGCACGAGGCGGCGAGCAGCGAGCGCTTCGCCGAGAACTTCGCGGGCAACGCGCGCGTCGCCGTGCCCACCGTCATCTGGGAGCGCAGCTCGCGCCGGGTGCTCACCCTGCAAGACGTCACCGCCATCAAGATCAGCGACGTGGATGCGCTGCGGCAGGCGGGCATCGACCCCTCCGTCGTGGCGGCCGAGTTCGCATCCGTGATGTTCGACCAGCTGTTCGTGCACGGCTTCTTCCACGCCGACCCGCACCCGGGCAATGTGTTCGTGACCCCGCGCGCTGACGGCGAGTGGGCCTTCACCTTCATCGACTTCGGCATGATGGGCGAGGTTCCCGCCGGACTGCGTGGCGGACTGCGCAAGCTGCTCATCGCCGCGGCCTCACGCAACGGCAAGGGCATGGTCGACGGAATCCGCGACGTGGGCGTGCTGCTGCCCACCGCCGACACGGTCGAGCTCGAGCGCGCCATGACGAAGCTCTTCGCCCGCTTCGGCGGCATGGGATTCGCCGAGCTGGCCGAGGTCGATCCCCGCGAGTTCGGCGCCTTCGCGACCGAGTTCAGCGACATCGTGCGCACGCTGCCGTTTCAGCTGCCCGAGAACTTCATCCTCATCATTCGAGCCATGTCGCTCACCTCTGGCGTGTGCAGCTCACTCGACCCTGCCTTCAACATCTGGGATGCGGTGGAGCCGTACAGCGCCCAGCTGATCCGCGACGAGGGCGGCAACCTGCTGCGCGACCTCGGCTCGCAGGCAATGACCCTGCTGCGGCTGCCGCAGCGGCTCGACACACTCGCGACGAGCATCGAAGCCGGCGAGGTGTCGGTGCGCAGTCCGCTGGTGGAGCGACGGCTCGCGACGCTCGACCGCACGGGGCGGCGGCTGGTGTCTGCGGTGCTGTTCGCGGCGCTGCTCGTCGGCGGCATCATCCTGCGGCGTGACGACGCGGTGCTCGGCACCGTGCTGATGATCGCGTCAGTGGTGCCACTGTCGCACGCCCTGCTTGCGGGCCTGCTCAGCCGCCGGCTGCCCTGATCGCGGCCGCCTTCTCGCTGATCCTCGCCCGCTCGTCATCG
>JBIIAR010000303.1:0-3215 GCA_044239765.1 Microbacteriaceae bacterium | reverse complement strand
TAGGCTGCTGTTCGTTCGGCTTCGTTGGCGTAGGGCCTTGCATAGGCCCTTCGGGCGGCGTCGCGCGGGCCTTGGCGGACATTCCGGTCAGGCCGTACTGAGGGCGCGGAGCGCTACTGCTTGTTGGCCTGTGGTGGGTGATTCTTGGCGAGAGAGTTCGCACCGAGGATGTCGGTCGCAAGCAATGCGGTATGGAGTGGGCTGAGGTCGGTGCCAAGTTCTCGGCCAAGAATCTCTTCTGCGCGCCGGAGCCGGTAACTCACAGTGTTCTTCGAGACGTGAAGCCGACGTGCAGCTGCGTACTGACTGCGATTGACATTCAGGTACTCCAGCATCGTGCTGCGCAGGTCGGTCTCGCGACCACCGGAACCGAGGAGACCGCCGAGCTGAACCTCCAGGAATCTCTGCAGGCGTTCCGGCCTGGCGGCGAGTTCTGCAACAGCCCCATATCGGTCGTAGGGCAGGATCCGCCCAAGGTTGCGCCACCCTGCCATCATGGAGACCCGTTGCAGCGCTAGTGCCTCGTCATGACTGGCGATGAACCCGGCGGTTCCCCTGCCGGGGAGGCCGACGGCCAACGTCCAGCCGTTGCACTGAGTGGGCGGCTCCAGGTTTAGATCGTCGGCAGTGTGTACGCTTCCCCAGGCCCAGAGGACGTTCGGGGCGATCATCACCTTGAAGATCTGGTCACACCCCATGCTGTGGAGCGCATCCATGGTCGCCGCCTGGAGCTTGCCGGGCTCGCGCCGCTCGCTGAAAGCGATGGCTGCGACATGGATGCGGTCGAGCGGGTATCGGGTGACCTGCTCGAATCGTTCCGGTCGCCCGCGCCCGCTCAGCAGGGATGCGAGAACTCCCGACTCTGTTTCGTGGAGGAATCGTACCGGGTCGTCCGCCACGGCGTGCATGTCGGTGATGGCGTCGGCGAGCTGGTTGTGGGTGCTGACGACGTTGCTCACGAGCGTCCGCATCATCGTGCCCTGTTCGTCAGGTGAGATGAGCCGTTCACACTCATTGAGAAGCGCCTCGGTGACCCCGGCCTGCCCGTGATTGAGGGCGCGCAGCACGGCGGCAAGGGTCGCACCGTCATTCAGCGCACCCTGGGCCAGTTGCAGCAGAACCGGTCGCGTGAAGCGACCAAGGCCGGGGTCCACGAGTCGCAGGAGGGTGTCCACGAACAGCGCTTCAGTCGTCACTTGGACGGTCATGCTCAACGGGGCGAGCGAAGGATCGGTACTGACGATGAGGTCCGCGACGCTCGCCGCCTTCGAAGCAGCCCATTGCACCGGTCCGGGTCCAAGGTGCTCACGTGCAACCTCATGAGTGCTCTCCGGCAGCTCGCTGGATGTCTCGCCCAGTGAGCTGAGGTCCAAGATCCAGGCGAACGGCTGCGACGAATCACTCGGCACGAGCTGACTGGGCCGAACCTGATTCGGAGTCGAGGAATCGGTCCGCTCCATCTCCTGATCGTACCCTCGACCGTCACCCACGGTCCGATTCACCTATCTGGGGCTCCGAACTCGTCGGCGAAGCTGACGCTGCCGCGGCTTTCGCGACGACCGGCATCAAGCGTGTTCAACATCCGCGAGTTCTCGATGATGATCATGTGCACGTCCTGCGAATTGGCATAGTGTCGATGCCAAATCCACGGCGGCGTGAAGACGAAGTCGCCCTTCTTCCACTCGACCACCTGGTCTCCGATCTCCGACCACCCGCTCCCCTCGGAGACGTAGTGAACCGACTCGTGGACATGCCGCTGCAGGTCTGTCGCAGTGTCTGCGGGGATCATCTGGAGGATGAACTCGACCGTCTTCATCGGCAGGTGACGGAGCAGGCCGAGGTGGGATGGATTGTCGGTCGATCCAGTCAGCCAGTACGCGTCCTCCGAGTGGGTGACGAGATTCGGTTCGATGACGTGCTGATCGTCTCGATGGTGCATGCGGTCCAGTTCCTGCATGAATTCATGCAGCGCCTCCTCGCTCAGCTTCTCGTTCTTCTTGTCCATGATCCGTTTCCTCTTTCCTGAAGGCTGTCGAAAGCTGCTTGAGTCACTCGACCGGCAACTCGCCTGACCTAAAGGTCTCTCGCGTCAGGACTGTGGCGATCAAGGAGACCAGCGCGAGTGCCCCGATGTAGATGGCGACCGACCAAACAGTGCCGGTGGCGGCGAGCAGCGCGGTGGCGATCAGGGGCGTGAAGCCTCCCGCGAGCATCGCCGTGAGTTGAACTCCGAGGGAGACGCCGCTGAGCCTTACCCGTGTTGGGAAGAGTTCGGCGAAGAACGCGCCCACCGGTGCGCCGAGAGGCGCGTGACCCAAGCCCATGGCGAGGATCAGCGCCAGGTAGACCAGAGGCATGGATGTCGTGTTCAACAGCATGAAGAACGGGAAGGCGAAGACCAGCAGGAACGAAGCCCCGAAGATCATCACGGGGCGGCGTCCCACTCGGTCAGACAGTGCGCCCCAGAGTGGAAGGGAGAACATCTCTACGACGGCGGCAACAAGAACAGCGTTCAAGATATCGGCCCGCGCAATGCCTAGGGACTGACTTCCGTAGGAAACCGAGAACGTCGCGATGAGGAAAAACGCCGCGGTCTCGCCGGACTTCATCCCGATCACCAGCAGAATCTGTCGCCAGTAGCTTCGAATCACCACGATCATCGGGGCACGCGCGGTGCGGTTCTGACTCTTGACAGCCTCGAAAACGCTGGTCTCGGGCACACCTATTCGCACTGCCAGACCGATTCCAACCAGCACCAGGCTGATCAGGAATGGCACTCGCCAGCCCCAAGAGAGAAAGGCATCCTCGTCGAGCGCTCCTGCGAACGCGCCGAAGATGAGAGTAGCAAGAACAAGTCCGCCAGCCAGGCCCACCGCCGGCCATGAGCCCAAGAAACCGCGTCGTGCAGAGCGTGCACCACCGGACTCCGCGGCCATGACGAAAGCCCCGCCCTGTTCGCCGCCCATGGCGATGCCCTGGAGGAGGCGCAGGATGACCAGAAGGATCGGGGCCCACAGACCGATCGACTGGTAGGTCGGCAGCAATCCGATCACGGTGGAGAAGATTCCCATCCCCATCATCGTGATGATCAGCACCCGCTTGCGGCCGATCCGGTCACCGAGGTTGCCGAAGATCACGCCGCCCAGCGGCCGGGCGACGAAACCCACGCCGAAAGTCGCCAGCGATGCCAACGTGCCGATGATCGGGTCCACCTG